>JAZOSM010000065.1:0-2922 GCA_045657125.1 Eubacteriales bacterium | reverse complement strand
CGCGTTGCACAAGATTTACGATGTTGATGCACAGGCGATCGTTGAATAGTTGGTATGCATTTAAAGGCCCGTAAAACAGGCGCTTTCCGCTTTGATCCACAAGGTCTCCCAAATCCACCTTGACAAAGGAGAACCCGTAATCCTCAAACAAAAAACAGAATAAATCTTTGATCTTAAGTTCCGTTTGATCAACAGGCGGCTCAAGCAGTTTTTTGATCCATTTCAACATCGTGATTCTCCTTTCGCGTTATGAAATACATGACGGTTTATTGGACATCTGTTTCACCGCCTTTTTTCTTATTGTACCATAGCGTTGCGAACTTTTCAAGCGCTTTTTTGCGGCGAAGCATCCGCGGTTGGATACACGTTTACCGCGTGATGATATACCGATCCTACGGATTGGCAGGATTGCTTTCAAACGGTTCGTTTCCCTTGACAAATCATCGAATTCGTGGTAAATTAATATTGATTTCTTTATTTGGAGGATTCCCATGGCCACTCATTTGTTTACACTTATAGCGTGGATCGTTTCCGCGCTGGTTTTTCTTCCCATCGTGCTTACGGGTGTTTTCGGAGGCATCAAGCGTGGCCTGCTGCATTCCCTGGTGAAATTGGGTGCATTGATCCTTTCGGTTGTGCTTTCCGTTGTGATCGTGCTTTTGCTTCGCTCGCCGCTCAATGCGTTGACCGATCTGCTCATTTCCTATTTGGTGCCTGCGTTACCTGCAGGGGAGTTATACACCGCTGTTTTGCAGTTGCCTACTTCCGTTCTTCTTTTGGTGGCCTTCTTGCCGGTTTTCGCAGTGGTTCGTCTGCTGATGCTGATCCCGCAAAAGCTTCTGACGAAAAAGCTTCCCCGCCTCTGCAAGGAATCGGTTGCCGTTAAGGCAACAGCCTCTGAGCAGCTCACCGCTGCCGCCGCTCCCGCAGGGGAAGCGGGGGAGGGAATTGCCGCATCAACGGACGTTGACTTTCGGGTTACCGCCGACGATTCGGCAGTTGAGACCGTAACGCCCTCCGACGTGACCGTTCATGCAGGCACGCAGAAGCAACCCTTCCTGTGGAACGCCCTTCTTTGGAAAATGGGGGGCGCTGTGTGCGGCGTGCTTTCCGGGCTCTTGTTCTGGGGTGCATTGCTGATGCCGCTGTCCTGCTCGGTAGTTCGTATAGGCGGCGCCGCTTCTGCTGTTTTGAACGCCGTTGAACAGCAGGAGGACGGCAAGAGAAACGTCCCTTCGGTGGTGGTGGAGGGCATTGACGCCGTTGCCCATGCACCCTTGTTTACCGTAACGGATTTTTTCTACGGCGTACCCGTTTACGAAACACTGACCTCCTTTACCGTCGATTCTGTGAGGGTGAATCCTTCCCATGAGCTGGAGGTGGTCACCGACGCATTCTGCGAGGGCTTGCCTTCTATTCTGCGTCTCAGCAATAACGAAACACTTACGGACAGGGACGTGGACGCTTTGGAATCCGCGGCTTCCCATTTGAAAAAGAGCGACTATGTGATGATCCTTGGCGCCGCGACCACCAATCTGTACGCCGACGAGCTGGAAAAAATGGCCGCAGACGAATCTCTCACCCGCGGAGAACGGGAGCTTATGACCGCCTTTGCGGAGCTGCTGGACAGCACCGACCGAAATACGTTGAGATCAGATCTGAGCACCTTCGTTGACCTTGTGGATGCCGCTCAGGACAGTTCCGTTTTGACGCTGATCAGCCAGCCCGAGTCCCTTTCCCCCGCAGACATTGCAGAAGATGCGTTTTTCTCCGACGCGTTTGGTATCCTCTACGACAATCAGCATACCCAAGAGCTTTTGATCCCTATGGTCAACCTGTGTTCCGAGACCATTTTCATCGGTATGAACGCAGAGCCGATTTATTCCGAAGCCACCATCGATCAGTTCACCCGCTCCCAGATCGTGGCTGAGGCGCAGCTGCTTTCCGCCGTTGCCGCTGATACCGTTACGTTCAGCACATCGGTATCCGAAAGCGAAGATTTCGCCCAATACGAGCTTACCGTTGCCGGCAAGGCGTTGGATAATATGCGGTCAAGTATGCTGTTCGGCGCCCAGTACGAGGTCATCGTTCGCAACGTGGTGTCTACCACGAGCAGCGATACCAGCCAATCTCTGACGGAATCTCTGGGAGATGCGCTGATCGAATGCGAATCTGCGGAAAAACTGATGAATTCGGCTGAAGGGCTGGTGACCATGAGCGACCAGCTTAAGCACAGCGAGCTGAAGGGTAGCAATAACCCCGAGCTGGTGGGTGCGCTGGATACCCTGCTGAACAATACCAGCGAAAAGGATTGCGATACGCTTGCAGATATCGCAGGAGACGAGTATTTCTCGGATGGGGTTGACGTGGACGCAGAAACCCAGGACCAAATGGTTCAGGACTTTATGAGATCCATTGCAGTCGTTGGCAAAAAGGGCTGTGAAAACGTGGAAGCCGAGGCAGATGCGGTTCAAATGATGCAGGATCTGTCTAAGGCAGAAGCCGGTAAAGCTTTTGTCGAGATCAAAGAGGCGGAAATGGTAGACGCCCTTTTGAACTCCATGATCGCAGAAGATATGCTGAAGACCCTCAATGCGGAGAATCGTAATTACGGTATTCCTGAGAAATTGACCGAGGAAAACAAGCAAAACATTCAATCTGCACTGGACGATGCCGAGGCTGACGAGGCACGCAAAGCGCAGATCTCCACCTTCTTTGGTTTGGAATAAAAAACGGAGGACGACCTTTGACGAAAGGCCGTCCTCTTCTGTTACAGTGATTTATGTAATACGTAATGAAATTAAGACTTTATCCAATACACTTTCGCATGGACATAAATCCTATTAAGACTGTCCAAACATAAGCACATGTTTTAGGCATCATCAAGAATCCAATTGCAGGCACCAAATCTGCCCATAATAC
>JAZOSM010000064.1:0-4270 GCA_045657125.1 Eubacteriales bacterium | reverse complement strand
AAACATATAGAGGCGTTTCCATATATTTAGATTTATATATACCAATGCTTTTTTTGTTCTTGTGAAATGGATGGGCATATATTAAAATATCTGATGATAGAGAGTATCGTATCTCTTTTGATATGTTATTCGTATTTTCGTTGAAAGGAGCGATGGAATGAGACTGGATCGAGTGATTGCGGTCAGAAATAATAAAACGGTATTTCGTGACGGTAGACGCTGTGTAAAGATTTTTTCGGCGGATTTTTCCAAAGCGAATGTTTTTGCAGAAGCCTTGAATCACGTGAAGGTGGAAGAATGCATTGATTACGTACCAAAGCTTTTGGAAGTGATTCGTCACGAACGGAATTGGGCGATCGTCTACGACTTCATAAAAGGCAAAACGGTTTTGCAATGGATGGAAGACGAGCCGGAAGCTCTTTCCGATCAAGTGGAATATTTTGTGAATTGTCAAACGCAGGTTCATCAAATCAAAGAAAAGAACTTGGCGAAAATGAAAGACGCTTTCTTTGATGCGATCCTCACGGCGCCCGTAAGTCCTTCCTTAAGATATCTTTTACACAAGGAACTGGAGCAAATGCATTTTTCTTCCGTTCTGTGTCACGCGGATTTTGTTCCTTCAAACGTGATTATCGGAGAGGATACAAAGCCCGTTGTCATTGATTGGGCCTCCGTTCTGTCGGGCGAACCCTTGGCAGACGCCGCCATTACCTACCTTCTTTCAAAGATTCGCGGGTGGGACGCGTTTGCGGAGGAATATCGGCGCAGATACGTGGAAAAGGCACGGAAAAATGAAAGCGAATTGGAAGAGTGGCTTCCGTTTGCTGCGGTGTTCCTGATGAATTCCACCAATGAAGCAGAGCGAAATGCTCTTTTACCCTATGTAAAAATCATTGAAAGCAAAGGAGAAAGAAAATGAAAATTACGGTTTGCATCGGTTCCTCTTGCCACATTAAAGGATCTCGTCAGGTAGTAGAACAGCTTCAGGATCTGATCCGAAAGAACGAGCTCGGAGACAAGGTTGAGCTTGCCGGCACCTTTTGTCTTGGAAAATGTCAGCAGGGTGTCTGCGTAACGATCGGAGAACAATTCTTTTCCGTTTCTCCCGATACCGTAGATGCTTTTTTTGAAGAAAACGTGTTGAAAATTGTAAAATAAGTGATAAAGGAGAATTCCAATGGCAGTAAAACTTGATCTTAGCGCAGTAGATGCAATTGTTGAAAAAAGTGGCTACAAACAAGAAGCCATCATTTCCGTATTACAGGAGATCCAGGAGATTTACCATTATCTCCCCAGAGAAGTTTTCCCCATTCTTTCCGAAAAAATGAAAATGAGCGAAGCAAGAATTTACAGCATCGCTACTTTTTATGAAAACTTCTCCTTGGAGCCCAAGGGAAAATACGTCATCAAAATTTGTGACGGTACCGCTTGTCACGTAAGAAAATCAATTCCGATTTTGGAAAAGCTCCGCAGCGAACTGGGACTTTCGGCAGACAAGAAAACGACTGACGATCTGAATTTCACCGTAGAGACTGTTTCTTGCTTGGGTGCTTGCGGTCTTGCACCCGTTCTTACCGTGAACGACGTCGTTCACCCGGAAATGACTCCTGAAAAAGTAGTCGCACTTTTGAATCAGTTGAAGGAGGAGCTGAAAGATGCTGAATAACAGAGCCGAATTTATCGTTTACAGACAAGAAGCCGAGAAAGATTATGCCGCGCAGGAAAAGAAAATTATCGTTTGCGCAGGTACCGGATGTGTTGCAGGCGGTTCTCTCCATATTTTTGACAGACTCAAAGAGATTGCAGAGGAAAGAGGTCTTTCTATCGAGATCGGCCTTGCCGAAGATCCTCACAGCCCCGGAATCGCTCTGAAAAAAAGCGGTTGCCACGGCTTTTGCGAAATGGGTCCTTTGGTTCGTTTGGAGCCTCAGGGCTGGCTTTATACCAAGGTAAAGCCTGAAGACTGCGAAGAGATCATTGAAAAGACCATTATGAATGGCGAATGCGTAGATCGCCTCGTTTATAAAAAGGACGGAGAAATCTACCGCGAGCAGTCCGAAATTCCTTTCTATCATCAGCAGACCCGTACGGTTTTGGAGCATTGCGGTAAAATCGACGCAGACTCCATCCGCGAATATATTGCCATCGGCGGATACACTGCTTTGGAAAAGGCTTTGTTTGAAATGAACGCCGATCAGATCGTAGATGAAATTTCTAACTCCGAGCTTCGCGGCAGAGGCGGCGGAGGATTCCCCGCGGGCAGAAAATGGGCGCAGGTTAAGCGTCAGACCGTAACCCCGAAATACGTGGTTTGTAACGGTGACGAAGGCGACCCCGGTGCATTTATGGACCGTTCCATTATGGAAGGCGATCCTCACAGAATGCTGGAAGGTATGATGATCGCAGGTATCGCTTGCGGTGCTACCGAAGGCTATATTTACGTTCGTGCCGAGTATCCTCTGGCAGTTAAGCGTTTGAAGAACGCCATTGCTCAGGCTGAAGAATTGGGACTTTTGGGTGATAACATTCTGGGAACCACCTTCTCCTTCCATATGCATATCAACTGCGGTGCAGGTGCTTTCGTATGCGGTGAAGGCTCCGCTTTGACCGCTTCTATTGAAGGCAAGCGCGGCTTCCCCCGTGTAAAGCCTCCCCGTACCGTTGAGCAGGGCTTGTTTGATAAACCCACTTGCTTG
This sequence comes from Eubacteriales bacterium, assembly GCA_045657125.1. GTDB lineage: Bacteria > Bacillota > Clostridia > Oscillospirales > SIG627 > RGIG5579. Next base: position 1,574 of record JAZOSM010000064.1, on the reverse strand, counting down.
AACAACGTAGAAACCTATGCAAACGTTGCAGATATCATCAAGAAAGGCTCCGAGTGGTTCCGCTCCATCGGAACGGAAAAGAGCCCGGGAACGAAGGCGTTCGCGCTCACCGGTAATATCAAAAACACCGGTCTGATCGAAGTGCCGATGGGAACGACTCTTCGCAAGATCATTTTCGATATCGGCGGCGGTATGCGTGGCGACGGTGAATTCAAAGCGGTGCAGATCGGCGGTCCTTCCGGTGCTTGCTTGACTGCAGAGCATCTGGATCTCCCTCTGGATTTTGATACGCTCAAAAAAGTCGGCGCTATGATCGGTTCGGGCGGACTCGTTGTTATGGACTCCAATACCTGTATGGTTGAGGTTGCCCGTTTCTTTATGAATTTCACGCAGAACGAATCCTGTGGTAAGTGTGTTCCTTGCCGTGAAGGTACCAAGAGAATGCTTGAAATTTTGGAACGCATCGTTGCCGGCGAAGGCAAGGACGGCGATATCGAACTGCTTCTTGAGCTTTCCGATACGATTTCCGCTACCGCGCTTTGCGGTCTTGGAAAATCCGCTCCTTCTCCCGTTGTCAGCACCATCCGTAATTTCCGCAATGAGTACGAAGCGCACATTTACGACAAGCGTTGCCCCGCAGGAGCTTGTCAGAAACTGAAGCAGATCGCGATCGATCCCGCTTTGTGTAAGGGCTGCAGCAAGTGCTCTCGCATCTGTCCCGTAGGAGCGATCAGCGGCAAGATCAAGGAACCCTTTACCATTGATCTGAATAAATGTATTCGCTGTGGCAGTTGTATCGATGCCTGCGCCTTTAAGGCAATCAAGGAGGTATGAGAAAATGAGCGAAAAGAAATATATGACCATTGACGGGATTCCCGTTGAAATCGAAGGCGAAAAGAACATTCTGGAGCTTTGCCGTAAGATCGGTATCAAGATGCCTACCTTCTGTTACCACTCCGATCTTTCCGTGTACGGTGCTTGCCGTATGTGTATGGTGGAAAACGAGTGGGGCGGATTGGACGCCGCTTGCTCCACCCCTCCCAAAGCAGGCGCTTCCGTGAAGACCAATACCCAGCGTCTTCGCCGTTACCGAAAGAATATTTTGGAACTGCTTCTTGCTAACCATTGCCGCGATTGTACCGTTTGTGAGAACAACAATAAGTGCAAATTGCAGGATCTGGCAATGCGCTTTAACATTGAAGGCGTCCGTTTCCCCAACCGTGCAAAATCCACGAAGGGTGAAGACGAATCCTCTCCCTGCATTTCCCGTGATGCCGGAAAATGTATTCTCTGCGGAGACTGCGTAAGAGTATGTAATGAAATTCAGCACGTGGGTGCCATTGATTTTGCCCACAGAGGCTCTAATATGACCATCAGCACTGCATTCGGCAAGCCCCTTGCAGAATCTCCCTGCGTAGGTTGCGGTCAGTGCGTTGCAGTTTGCCCCACAGGCGCTCTTGTTGTAAGAAATCATATAGACAGAGTTTGGAAGGCTATCGACAATCCCGATCTCAAAACAACTGTTCAGATCGCACCTGCAGTACGTGTTGCTTTAGGCAAGGAATTGGGTGTTG
>JAZOSM010000063.1:0-3628 GCA_045657125.1 Eubacteriales bacterium | reverse complement strand
TTTTTCCCCGTGGAGAAATTGTAGCCTGTGTAAACGATGTAATTGGAGTAAACCTCCACGGTGTAGCCTTCGCTTCCGTATTCGGGAGTGACCTCGCGTCTGCCGTCCCAGCTTCTGACTTGTTTGCTTTCCGTTCCGTAACCACAGGGCTGAGAGTTGGAGCCGATATGAACCGTGCGTGCAAAGGAGCCGGAAACATCGGAGTAATTGGCATTATCATAGAAGGAGGTGTGGGTATGACCCGACATTACCACAGCGTTTTTATAGGTCTTTAGCAAGTTTTTCAAACGCGTATTCTGAGCGAATTGGGTTCTAAAGGTAATGGCAGCCGTATAGGATCCGCCGGAAATATCACCTGCACCAAAAGAACGGAAGGGGGAGTGAATGACGATAAAGAGATTGGTGTCGGTTCCGCCGTATTGTGCCAGAAGTTCTTCCAGCCAATCGATCTGTTCCTTGGAAAAATTGTCGCGGTCAGCACTTTCGCCGGGCTTTGTCAGTTCCTGTGCCATAAAGATGAAGAGATTGTCACGGGCATCGCCCTCTCCCTTCTGCAAAACGTGAAAATAGGGGGAATTTTCAAAGGGGTGTACTTCGTCACTGCTGCCCAAATATTTTGCCAAGAGAGGGCGATCCGCGGCGGTATTGCCGTGGTTTCCGATGGCTTCGTATACCTTTTCGATGGGGAAAGCAGATCCTTTAATGATCTCGACGTGCTTTTTGTATTGCTCCTCCAGATCGGGGGTCTCTCCGCGGTCACCGGTCGCGTCTCCCGCGATGAGTACCATATCCATTTCCTTTTCTGCGAAAAAGTCCATAGAGCTGCGAAGCTTTGCGTAGGCGCCGCGGTCATGCTGCTCGTAGTTCATATGGGTATCCGACAGCGCTCCAAAGGAAAATTCAAGGGAGCCGAGATCAAGTCCAAGCTTGTTTTCGGGAAGGCTTGCCGTGGCAACGGCATTCTTGATATCGGGGGGTGTATTCATAAAAGGAGTTTCGGATTCAAAGACGGCGATCCCTTTTGCGGCAGGAGGGAGCATTTTTCCGTCGGTGATCTCACCCGTTACCTTACTTTCGTTTTTGGTAGGGATGACAAGAGCCTCGTCGTAATCAGAAAGCACGGAAGTTCCGTCGGTGTAATAGACCAAATAGTAATCGTTTTTTGCGCCGCCTTCTCCGGGGGTGACGGTGATCTTGCTTTGTGCAAAGCCGGCAAGTTCCGCTTTGTCTCCCGTAAATTCGATGGTGACACTTGCTTTCGATTGGGTTGCAAATACCGTTGACGTCTCTTTACAGTTTCCCAACAGCAAGATGAGGGAAAGCAGGACGGATAAAAGAATTCGTGTCGATTTGTACATGCGTGCCTCCTGTTTTGGTAAAGTGTGTCTGCTTTGTTCGAATTATATCACGGTAACGGCAGAAAATCAATATGAGTCGTGTTTTTTCGAATGTTTGCTCAGGTGCTTTTATTTAAAATTTCGAGAGAAAAAGCAACCCCTTTTCTCTTGAGTTTGTTGAATGGAAGAAGACAAGACTTTGTTGATTTCCAAATGATTGGTTCCGTATACGGTTTTGTATGCGGAATACTATCAAGCGATAGTAAAAAGAATTGAAAACGGAAAGAAAACGAATTACAACGTTTCTTTTATACAATAAGTAAAGCTGACCGCCCTCGAGAGGGCGGTTTTTGTTTTTATAGGGGGAATTCTTTGGGGAAGTATACGTGGAAAAGCAGGTGGATTACGTCTGAAAGATCAAATTTTCCGTCCTTGTCATAGTCCGTGTTTTCTGCGGAATCAATGGGATATCGTTCGGGGAAGAAAAGGTGGAACAAAAGACGGATGGCGTCGTTCGTATCGACTTTTTTGTTTTGATCCAGATCTCCCGCAAGGTCTCCTTGGCAGAATTCTAGCTTTCCGTTTCTTTCTTCAACGGGGATCATTTCCACATCGCCCATACACGCCTGTGCTTCGGTAAAGGCAGAACCCTCGCGGAGATTGAAAGCATCTGCGATGGCGGAAAGATCGTTGCTTCTCACACCGTATGCGTCCGAAATGGCGGTTTTGTCTTCGGTGTAGTAATGATAGACGTTGGTATAATCCGTGGAGGAGTCGTTTCTGGAAACGGGATACAGATTGCTTCCCGCCAGAGTGCCGTAGGAATATACGTTGTAGACCTTGCTGTAATTGGAGTAGATGATGCCGTTGGCATTTTGTGCAGAAAGATTCAGGTCAAAAATACAGTTTATGATACTGCCGTAAAGGGTTCGGACGGGTTGTGCGCTGGTTTCCGAGGTAATACTGCCCTCGATTTTCAGATTGCAGAGCGTACCGTACAGGTAAGGAAAGACGGAACGCTGAACCGCACTGTCAATATCCACGCGAATGGTGTGACCGTTTCCGTTGTAAATGCCGGCGAAGAAGTATTTTTCGTTACCGTTTGCCACGGTTCCGCTGTAGCCGTTTACGTCGGTCATATCAAGATCTGCGGTTTGAATGAAATATTTTCCGTAGCCGAACATTTCGCTTTCGACGTTTTTGCTGTTAAATGAATCGGTGAAGCGCTTGAAATCATCTTCGTTTTCGATGCGATAGGGATCGGAAAGGGTGCCTGCACCGGAAAAGCCCTCCTGCTCATCCTCGGTGGGAGGAGTTTCGGGGGAAGACGTGGGAATGAGGAAACAGGCGGCGGGGATTTTCTTGCCTGTAGAGAGATTGTAACCGGTAAATACAATATAATCCGAGTAGACCTGAACCGTGTAGCCCTCACTGCCGTATTCGGGGGTCACGGTTTTTCTGCCGTCCGAGCTTCTTACAAGCTTAGTTCCCAAACCGTAGCCGCAGGGCTGACTGTTGGAGCCGACGTGTACCGTGTGTGCAAGGGTTCCGTTTTCGTTGGAGTAATTGGCATCGTCGTAAAAGGTTACGTGGGTGTGACCGGACATTACAACTGCATTGCGATAGGTTTTCAAAAGCTCATAGAAGCGCTTGGTTTGAGGATATTCGTCTTTTACGGTAATGCAGGCGGTGTAGGTTCCGCCGGGAACGTCTCCTGCACCAATGCCCAAAAAGGGAGCGTGTTCCAAAATGAAAATATTGGTTTCGTCATTTCCGTATTGGGTCAGAAGTCCCTCCAGCCAATCGATCTGTGCCTTGGAAAAACAGTCGATTTTGGCACTGTTTCCTGCTTTTTCCAAGCCCTCCTGCGCCATAAAGATAAACAGATTATCTCTTGCACCGTTTTTGCCGGGAACCAACAGATGAAAATAAGGGGAATTGGTAAAAGGGTGAATTTCGTCCGATCCGCCGAGATATTCATCCAAAAGGTGCGCGTCTGCCGCGGTGTTGCCGTGGTTACCGATGGCTTCGTAAACTTTATCGGCGGGAAAATCCGATTCCTCCAGAATCTCAAGGTGCTTTTCGTACTGTTCTTCCAGATCGGGCGTTTCACCGCGGTCACCCGTTGCATCACCTGCAATGACCACCATTTCCATATTTTGCTCTGCGTAGAAATTCAAGGCGTCGGAGAGCTTTGCATACGCGCCGCGGTCATGTTGCTCATAATTCATATGGGTATCGGCGAGAGCACCGAAGGAAAATTGTGCCGTTCCAAAGTCCCGCGTTTGCTT
>JAZOSM010000062.1:0-24895 GCA_045657125.1 Eubacteriales bacterium | reverse complement strand
GTCTTCTGCTGCGTACATTTCAGCTTCGCGGACTGCCTTTTCGATTTCTTCGTTGGACATGTTGGAAGAAGCGGTGATGGTGACGTTCTGCTGCTTGCCGGTGCCCAGATCCTTTGCGGTGACGTTTACGATGCCGTTTGCGTCAATGTCGAAGGTAACTTCGATCTGGGGGATGCCGCGGCGAGCGGGAGCGATGCCGTCCAGATGGAAGCGGCCCAGAGACTTGTTGTACTGTGCCATTTCGCGTTCGCCCTGCAGAACGTTGATTTCTACGCTGGTCTGGTTGTCAGCAGCGGTGGAGAAAATCTGGCTCTTGCGGGTGGGGATGGTGGTGTTGCGTTCGATCAGCTTGGTGCATACGCCGCCCAGAGTTTCAATACCCAGAGACAGGGGAGTAACGTCCAGCAGCAGGATGCCTTCTACGTCGCCGCCCAGAACGCCGCCCTGGATTGCTGCGCCGCTTGCAACACATTCGTCGGGGTTGATGCCCTTGAAGGGTTCCTTGCCGGTCAGTTCCTTAACCTTATCCTGTACTGCGGGGATACGGGTGGATCCGCCTACCAGAAGAACCTTATCAATCTCAGCTGCAGTCAAACCTGCGTCGCGCAGTGCATTCTGTACAGGAATAGCGGTGCGCTCTACCAGATCATGGGTCAGCTCGTTGAACTTTGCACGGGTCAAAACGGCATCGAAGTTCTTTGCGCCGTTGGCATCTGCATAGATGAAGGGGAGGGTGATGTTGGTAGACTGCATACCGGAAAGCTCGATCTTTGCTTTTTCAGCGGCTTCCTTCAGTCTCTGACGGGTGGTGTTGTCCTTTCTCAGGTCAATGCCGTGCTCTGCCATAAACTGATCAGCCATCCAGTCGATGAGCTTATCGTCGAAGTCGTCACCGCCCAAACGGTTGTTACCTGCAGTAGCGAGAACCTCGAATACGCCGTCGGAGATTTCCAGAACGGATACGTCGAAGGTACCGCCGCCAAGGTCGTAGATCATAACCTTCTGCTCGATTTCCTTATCGATACCGTAAGCCAGTGCTGCTGCGGTGGGCTCGTTGATGATTCTCTTTACTTCAAGACCTGCAATGTGACCTGCATCCTTGGTAGCCTGACGCTGTGCGTCGGAGAAGTAAGCGGGAACGGTGATAACCGCCTCGGTTACGGGGTGGCCAAGGTAGTTTTCAGCATCGCTTTTCAGTTTCTGCAGAATCATTGCGGAAATTTCCTGGGGGGTGTAGCCCTTTCCGTCGATTTCCACCTTTCTTGCCGTACCCATATCTCTCTTGATGGATGCGATGGTGCGGTCAGGGTTAATGATTGCCTGACGCTTTGCGATCTGACCGACCATTCTTTCGCCGGTCTTGGAAAATGCAACCACGGAAGGGGTCGTTCTTGCTCCTTCGGGGTTGGGGATAACCACGGGTTCGCCGCCTTCGAATACTGCGACGCAAGAGTTTGTGGTACCTAAGTCAATTCCGATAATTTTTCCCATTATAAAATCCTCCTTTGGGTTGTAGTTTGTAAAATTTGTCGTTACGTACGGTTTACATGCAAACCTTTACCATTGCGTGGCGGATTACTTTATCTCCCACGGCGTACCCCTTCTGGAGTACCTCGGTAATGGTATTTTCTTCCACGCCCTCCTTTTCCTCGCGGAAAACGGCTTCGTGGAAATTGGGGTCGAATTGGTCGCCTTCTGCGGCGATGGAGCGAACCTCCATTCCCTCCAAGATCTGGAAGAACTGGTTTACGATCATATCAACTCCCGCTGCATAATCCTCGGCGCTGCTGTATTTTTGCGCGCGTTCGAAATTATCGAATACGGGGAGAAGCTTTCCGATCAGCTCACTTTTGGCAAGAAAATGAATTTCTTCTTTTTCTTTTGCGCTTCGTCTTTTAAAATTGTCGTACTCAGCGAGAACGCGAAGGTGTCTGTCTTCGGTTTCGGCAATCTTTGCGGTTGCCTCTGCCAAAGCCTTTTCCAGCTCTGCGATGCGTACGGCACAGTCTCTTTCCTCAGTAGCCGCTTCGGCTTTTTCCTCGGTCTGATCCTGCTTGATTTCTTCTTCAGTGGTTTGTTCTTTCTTTTTTGCCATGGTTATTCATCCTTTGTCTCAATAAGCGGAAGTGCCGGCTTAAAGCCGTAAACCGCGTGAATTTCTTTTGCCAAATACTCCAGTCGCGCCACGACCTTGGCGTAGTTCATTCGCTTGGGGCCGATGATGCACACGGAGCCCTCCAAACCCGTTTTCAACTGAAAAGGACAGGTGACAAGGCTGGCACTGTTCAAGCCCTTTCCGTCACGGCCGATGTGTACGCGCAGGTGGGAAGGGATCTCTTTGCTGAACCGTTCCTGCAAAAGGCTGTGGTCCTCAAGCTCACGGCAGATGCGGCTGGCTGTGTCGCCCTCGCGGAATTCGGGAAAGGATAAAAGACCTGCAAGTCCCTTGACCGCGATTTTGGGAGTGCTGATTTCCGAGGTGGCATCAAAAATGATCTGCAGGAGAGAGGGAATGATGATGCGAAAATCGCCCATATCCTGCTCCATTGCAAGCATACGCTCCAGCGTGATGCCTCCAAGCTCCTTTTTTGCCAGATGATCGTCGATGATTTCCACGATAAACCGAACCTTTTCCCGATCCAGCGGAAAATCCACACGCAGCTGTTTGGTAATTGCTTTGCCGGAGGAGGTGATCATAACCAAAAGGAAGCTTCTTTTGTTAATGAAAACTCCGTCGAAGTGCTCGATGGTGCCGCAATACTCGCGGGCGGAAGAAACCACCGCGTAGCCGGTCATTTTTGCAAGAAGATCGGTCATATCTTCCAGGATTTTTTCGGGTTCACGGATTTTATCCGACAAGAGGGAGTTCAAAAGCAGCGTCTCCTCAAAGGAGAGGGTGTACCCTTCCATCAAAGAGTCTACGTAGACTCGATAGCCTCGTCCCGTAGGGATGCGCCCTGCAGAGGTATGGGGTTGCTCTAAGAGTCCCAGATCCTCCAAAGCACTCATTTCGTTACGAATGGTGGCGGAAGAACAAGGGTTTTTCATATTCTCCATTACCGCTTTGGAGCCTACCGGTTCGCCCGTGGTAATGAAGGCGTCGATGACCAATTTCAGGATCTCGCGCTTACGGTTGCTTAGTTCCATTTCCTCATCCTCTCTCGAATTAGCACTCGGAAGCGGAGAGTGCTAACTCCTGTATTCATACTGTACCACGATTGGGAAAACTTGTCAAGGGCATTACAAAAAATTCACAAATTATCCTTCTTTAACCTAGTGTTGACCGAAGGAAAGGGATTTAAATTCTTTCGCCTAAATTAGCCATTTTTTTCATTCTTGCGGGTGTAGAATGGGGAAAAAAGGAGGAAAGAAGGATGAAAAAGAGAAGAAAAGCGGTGGTTGTAGGATTGGTGCTTTCCATTGCTTTGCTCGGTCTTGTTCCGAAAGGAGTGGGGAGGGATGCCTGTGTGATTTGTTCCGATCTTGCGCAAAGGGGCTTTCCCGAATCTTACCGTACCGCGCTGTGCGCTTTGCAGTTGAAGCATCCCACCTGGCAGTTTGAGGTGCTGGATATATCCAAATTGAGCCGAGAGAATGGGAAATATTACGATTTTTCTTACGTGGTGGAGGAGGAATGGCGCGTTGCGGGGAGAAGTCTTGTTTCCGCAGGTAAGTCCTATGCCGCTTATGCGCAGACGGGAAGCGATTTGTACGATTCAGGCTTTTACCGTGCAAATCGGCAGGCGGTTGCCTATTTTATGGATCCGCGGAATTTTTTGTCCGACGAGGGAATTTTTCAGTTTATGGTTCTGACGGGGGGAGACGATTTTTCCCCGGTGGCGGTAGAAGAAATTTTGGAGGGCTGTGCTGCGCTGACAGCCGCGAAGGACGTCCCCGGGGGACTTGCCGCTTATCTTGTGCAATTGGGAAAGGAATACGATATCAATCCGCTGCAGCTTGCCACGCGACTGCGTCAGGAGCAGGGCAGAGAGGGGAACGCGCTGCTAACGGGAACGGCGGGAAGTTTTTTGGGTGGTGAGGACCGCCATTTGGACGGGTATTACAATCCTTTTAATTTATCTGCAAGCGGTACGGGAGAGGGGCAGATCTACCGATCCGGTGCGGAGTATGCCAAGAAAAACGGATGGAACAGCTGTGAGAAGGGTCTGCGTGGCGGCGCGGAGCGTTTGGCACAGGAATACGTGGGAAAATATCAAAACACCTTGTATCTGCAGAAATGGAACGTGGATCCCCGTTCCGTCGGTGCGGGAGGAAGCCGCAATTTTTGGGCGCAGTATATGCAGAACATCGGCGCGGCAAAAACCGAGGGGGATTTTCTGTCGGAGAGCCTAAAACAATCCGATGCGCCTTTGCACTTTTTGATTCCGATTTACGACAATATGCCTCCGTCCCCCAGTGCTGATCCTGCAGGTGGGGTTTGCGCGGTCTTTGCAGACGGAGGAGCCAAGAATTCAAAGCATTTATACCCATCGGTGGAGGTGGAAGCAACCCCTGCCACCACACCGCCCGTGGTTCCCTCCGAAACGGAAAGAGGAAGAAAGATTTCCCTTGCGGCTACGGGCTTTGCAGTTCCTGCGGGAATTCTTGCGGCGCTTCTGCTGATCCGCGGGAAAAAAGGACGGAATTTTGTCAAAAACACCCAAAAAATAAACGAAAAAAGATAAATATTTCTGCATACCTTTTTCGACTTTTTATGCTATAATACATAGTAATAGGAAGTGTTTTGTTGATCGGGGACTCCCGATCGTGACAGTGAAGAAGGGACAGAAAAATGCCAAAGATCGGAGAAACGGTTCGTTACGGCCAATCGGGACTTTGTAAAATTGAAGGCACCTGTGAAAAAGAGGTTGCGGGAGAAAAGCTGGAATATTATATGCTTTCCCCTTTGTATAAAAAAGGTGCTACGCTTTTCGTTCCTTGCGCCAATCAGGATTTGGTACAAAAAATGTGTAAACCCTTGACGCAGGAGGAGATCGAGGAGCTTCTTGCCCGTGCGGAGAAAATAGAGGCTGAATGGATTCGTGATTTTCGCCGTCGCAGTGAAATGGCGAAAAAAGCACTTGCTTCTTCCGACAGAATGGACGCAATTCTCCTGATTAAGGGGATTTATTCCCGCCGCAAAGAAATGCAGGGAAAAGGAATTCGTGTTCATACCACCGATGATTATTTCCTCAAGGATGCGGAACTCCTGATCTATTCCGAGATTGCTTACGTACAAAACAAACCGTACGAGCAAGTGGAACAAGAGGTCAAAGCAATTTTAAAAATCGAAGATTAAAAAGCAAATGGCTCACTCGTTGGAGTGAGCCGTTTTTCTTTTAGTGGCTTTACCCAGTTGAGGACGGAACGTCCGAAAAAAAGAACCACCCGCTATGGTGGAACCTGATATTGCTACTGTTACCTACGTGTACGAGAACAGAATTCATATCGGCTATTACGACTTCTTATCAAAGAACTATTCCAAAGAAGATAAGAGCGAAGTGGCGTATTTTTGGCCCGAAACTCAATTGGCAAATATGATTTCGAAGCCCGATACAGAGGTTGTGAAAGAATATTTTACCAATTCCGAAAAGCAATTGGCAGTTGAGGTTTGGGGTATTGACTTTGAAGAATATGAGAAGTATAAGGCTTCGTGTATCAAAAAAGGGTTTGATGTAGAAAGTTCCGGGTACGACGAATATTATAAAGCGAAAAACGCGGCGGGTTATGAACTTCGCTTGAGTTATGATAATGAAGAATATACTTTGACGATTTCTCTTTCTACCCCTGAAGAAGGCTGATAAGAATCACAAGTCCCAGGATGATCCGATAGACACCGAAGGCGGAGAAGCTATGCTTTTTGACGTAGGAGGTGAGGGCGCGGATGACAAAGAGGGACGTGAGAAAGGCGGCGGCGGAGCCTGCCAAAAGAAGGCGCAGTTGGGTGGGAGAAAAGGCAAGTCCGAATTTGAAAAGCTTTAAGAGAGAGTAGCCCAGCATAACGGGGACAGCCAGGAAAAAGGTGAATTCCGTGGCGGCGGGACGACTGATTCCCAGGGCAATTGCCCCGATGATGGTGCTTCCCGAACGGGAGGTTCCCGGAATGATGGACAGTGTTTGAAAAAGGCCAATGAAAAGGGCATCCGAATAACGGATGTCCTTGATTGTTTCTCTGTGGGGCAGGGTGCTTTTGCGTTCTAGAAGAATGAAAATTATGCCGTAAAACACAAGGGCAAGGGCAATGACTACGGGCATTAAAGGGAGATTGTTTCCCAAAGTGCCGTGATTGAGATAGTTTTCCAGCGCTTGGTCAAAGAGGAGAGTGAAGATTGCCCCCGGAATACAGGCGAGAACGACCTTTCCCCACAGAGCAAGAGTGTCTGTTTTAAGAGAGAGGGTGTTTTGCTTTTTGGTAAACGGGAGCAGTTTCTTTCCGAAGTGGAAGAATACGGCAAGGATGGCGCCAAGCTGAATCACCACGAAAAATACCTCTTTAAAGGCTTCGCTTTCCTCCAAATGCAAAAACGTATCTACCAGGAGCAGGTGTCCCGTGCTGCTGATGGGGAGCCATTCGGTGATTCCCTCCAAAAAGCCAAGAAACAACACTTTGAGAAATTCCAAAAACGCTTCCATTTTTTCCTCCGCAAATTGAATTTTTATGCTTCATTTTATGCGGTGACAAGGGAGATAATACAGCGAAAAAATCTATATGTTTTTCGACCAAGTGTATTGACTTTCGCTTTTAGGTGTGCTAAAGTCGTGAAAAAGACTTTCAGGAGGACAATATGAAGAAATTTTCCGTTATTGTGATCGGTGTGGGAAACCGCGGCCTTTCCTATGCTAAGGAGATGCTGGCAGCACCTGAAAAATTTGAAGTAATTGCCGTGGCAGAGCCTGACGAAGCTCGTCGCAAAAACGTTCAGAAACTGTGGAATATCCCCGATGAAATGTGCTTTGACGATAGCGAGAAGATTTTGGCACAGCCTAAAATGGCGGATATTGCCGTTATTGCAACTCTTGACGATATGCACTACTCCATGGCGCTGAAGGCGATTGAGCTTGGCTACGATCTGCTTTTGGAAAAGCCTGTGGCACAGACGGCGCAGGAATGTGTGGACGTTGCTCTTGCCGCGCAGAAAAAGGGTGTGAGAATCCTGGTTTGCCACGTGCTTCGTTATGCACCTTTCTTCGGAAGGATCAAGGAGCTTGTGATGGAGGGCAAGGTGGGCGAAATTTACTCCATCGTTGCCGTAGAGGCGGTGGGACACCGTCACCAGAGCCACAGCTTTGTGCGCGGAAACTGGCATTCTTTGAAGGAAGCGGCTCCTATGCTGCTGGCTAAAAGCTGCCACGACTTGGATATTTTGCAATGGATTATTGATAAGCCTTGCAAGAAGGTTTCTTCCTTCGGTGATCTGACCTACTTTACCCCTGCCAATGCTCCCGAGGGTGCACCTGTTCGCTGTGTGGACGGAGGATGCCCTGCGGCAGAGACCTGCCATTACAACTGTATGAAGCTGTATTACGAGGATGAGAAGAACAAGTGGTTCCGCGGTGCGGCTTGTCGCGGCTTTGCCAAGGGAAGCGAGCCTACCAACGAGGAGGTTTTGGAGGCGCTGAAGAACACGGATTACGGTTTGTGCGTATTCCACGCCAACAACGACGTGGTAGACCACCAGGTGGTGAATATGGAATTTGAGGGCGGTGCAACCGTATCCTTTACCATGAATGCCTTTAATAAGGGCGGAAGATACATCCGCATCTTCGGTTCCGAGGGCGAGCTTTATGCCAACACCTCCGACGAGCATATCACCCTCTACTCCTTTGATGACCGTCAGACCCACGAGATTCCCGTGCTTGCACAAGGGGATAGCATCACCAGCGGACACGGCGGTGGTGATAAGGGCATTATTAAAGAAATGTACGAATATTTTTCCGGCGATTACAACGGCTTCCGTGCCGCGGATATTGATACCTCGGTAAAGAATCACCTGATCGGCTTTGCCGCAGAAGAAGCACGTCGAAGCGATACCGTCGTAAGCGTGGACAGATTCGTTGCCGATTTTGGCTTGGAAAACAAATATTGATTTATAAACGAAAACATCCCACAGACCTTGGTCTGTGGGATGTTTTTTTAGTGCAGGGGATAGGCTTCGGGAAAATTGATGTGGAACAAAAGGTAAATGGCATCGTCCATTTCAACCGTTCCGTTTCCGTCATAGTCCACTGCTTGGCTGACGGGGTAGGATTCGGGGAAGTTCACGTAGAACAAAAGGTGGATGGCATCGTCTAGATCAAGAGTTCCGTTTCCGTCTGAATCGCCTTTAACCTGTGGCTTGCCTTGAGATACGGAGGTCCAGCCTGCCACGGTTCCGTCGGGGTTTGTATCAATCAAGGTCAGGTGGCTTTCAAGGACGGAGGAATTTTCGTTTTTGCAGGTGCCGTAAAGGTTACCTGCGGTGCATTTTTCAAGGGTAACCGTTACAACGCCGTCTACGTTTCCTGCATCGCGGCTTCCTGCGTGAAGCAGAGGGATCGTACAGTTTTTGGCTTTCAGAACAATGTTTCCTCCCACGTCCTGAGAACCTGCGTTTCCGCAATAAACGGCACTGTTTACGGTGACGTTTTCAAGATCAAAATGAACGTTTCCGCCGGTTTTTCCGGAGTAGGAGTTTTGAACCTGGGCAACGACGGTGGCGTTTTTCAAAACGAGGATGGCATCGCCTGCGACGCTTCCCTTATACCCGCCTGCATAGACGTTGCGCCAGGTGCCGCCGAGAATGGTTATATCGGTGCTTTGTACGGGACTGTCGTAGCCGCCGCCTGTGGGCATATAGTAGACATCTTTTTCTGCCGCGGATTGGATATTTTCGCCGAGGGTCAATTTATGACCGTTTGCCAAAATATAACTGTAGCCCGTGCTCGTGAGCGTAAAGGTAAAATCGTCTACGACGGTTTCACCGCCGAAGGTAATGTTTTTGGAACTGCGAATACCCTCGGAGCCGCTGAGGGACGTGATATACAAGGGAAAATCGTATTCGGGGAAGACGAGGGCTTTGGTCAGAGACAGGGTTTCCGAGAAAATCAAGGTTGCCTTTTCATCGCTGTAGCGGTTCAGGATCGTTAAAAGTTCAATGGCGCGGTCAATGGTTTTGACGGGGGTGTTTTTTCCGCCGAAATTGTCGTCCGAGCCTGTGGAGGGAGCAAGGTATACGGTAGCCGCCGCAGAGGCAGGGGGGAGAATATCCAGCGTTTGGATTTTAGAGGCGGGAACGCCGTTTTTCGCCGCAAGACGAATTTCGACCTTGCCGAAGGGAAGCTGATCGATTCTCGTACTGCCCGTGGGTACGGGAGAAAAGTTGCTTTGGGTTTCGTGACGGAATTCGTAGGACAGGGCAGGGTCAAGTCCCGTGATGCTGCCCGTGTAGTCTTCTGCATTGGCTTTGGTTACCAAAAGGTTTTCGGGGGCATCGGCGGCAGGGATCACCGAAATTTTGCCGTCGGTCAAATCTCTTTGACTGCGGTACATAACAAAGCCGCCGTTTTCATAAGAGATCAATCCGTCCTGGGCAAGGGTATAGGTTTTGTCCGAGGTGTTGTATACGTCGTCGTTATCCGGTTCAAACATGGCTGCCAAAAGGATGCAGCCCTCTTGATTCATGGGGAAAACGTACGCGCCGTTGGGGAAAGAAACGAGAGCTTCCTCGGTAAGGGTAACGTCGCTTACCGCTTTGGTGGAGGCGTCGTAGCTTCCGTTGTAGCCGAACAGATGAGCGGAGTCGCCTTTGTCCAGTTCGTAATAGAAGATGTTATGACCGTCGGCAATGCGTAAAATCGCACTGCTTTTGGCATCCTTGGGGATTACATAGGCGGTGGGGAAGGAACGGGAGCGTTCTACCGTGTCCGCGCTTTTAATGGTGACGTTTTTCGTGCCCGTTGCAAGACCCGTGGCATAACTGTACACGGTTTTTGGATAGGTTTGGTCGTGAGGAACGGTGGCGGTTTTCAACGCGTATGCACGATCGGCGTCGTAGGTGCTTCCTTCTTCAACCAGGTTTTTACGAATGGCAGCGGAGAGGGTTTGAAACTGAGTTTTGTGCTCTTTTGCATAATTTAAGAAGGTTTCCATGCAAAGGAACTGGGAAACGACGCGGCGGTGGAAGCCGCCTTGACCTGCGTGGATTCCGCTGGTTTCCACGAGAAGGGAAACAGACCCGCGCATTTGGTAATAACCGCGTGCGGTACAGGGGTCGGTGCTGTCGTCTTGCGAGGAATAAAAGCTTGAGGTCAGATTGTTTTCAGCCAAATGGTCGAAGGCTTCGAAAATCATAGCTACGCCCGTTTCTTCCAAAGCGCTGTCGATGTTTTCGTTTCCGCCTGTGCCCATGGTCGCATCGTTAAAGGCGCCCGAGGTGGATTCGGTACTGCAGGTGAATTCGTGGCCGTCCACCACAATTTCGGGAGAAAACAGGTTGTATGCCTGTAAAATCATGGGGATTTCTTCGGCTTGCAGTTGGAGATAGTCTCGATTCAGATTTCTCTTTTGCGTGACCTGATTGCGGGTGTAGGCGTAAGAGCCGTCGGTATTGATACGGGGGATGATGCAGATGTTCATATCGTCGGCATACTGCTTGCCCCAGTCTTCGGTCAAAGCGCCGATGACTGCCAGTGCGCCTTCGCCCCCTGCAGGCTCGTTACCGTGGACCTGCGCCTGGTACTGAACGTTCAGTTTTCCGTTTGCTTTGCAGATTTCGGCAGCTTCTGCCAAGGTTTTTGCCTTCGACAGATCGGAGGTGGTGAAAACGACGATGGGAATGTCATAGCCCTTGGAGGGGGATTTGCCCAAAGAGAAGAGATAGAGATTTTCGCTTTTTGCAACGCAGGAATTCAGATACGCCATCATTTCGTCCTGGGTGGTTGCTTGGTGCAGACCCTTTTCGTAGGAGCCACGGGTGAAATAGGGGGTGGTAAAGATAAAGCTGTATTCACTCCAATTGGCGGGATCGGAGTTCAGAAAATTGGCGCGCATCTCGTCGGTGTAGTCTTTGACGTTGGGATTTGAGGTATTGGGTTCGAAGCCCGTACCTGCCAAAAGGGGCGGGGTGCAATCGATGATCAGATCATTTGACAGCTTTTGTGAAGAAAGGTAAAGGGCTTTGGTAATTTGATAATATCCCGTCCCCTTTACGTTATAGCGGTAGTTTCCTGCTGACAGAGAGTCAAAAACGTAGAAGGTTTCTCCGTCTTTGGTGTATTGAGAGTCGGGAGTAACCTTTTCTCCGTCGGTGAATTTGGTATAGAGGGTCAGGGTGGTGTTTTCGGGTGCTTTCAAGGTGGTGGCGTTTGCAGTCGTCCATACCTTTTCTCCGCCGCTGATGCGAATTTTCATAGCGGGAGTGCCGCTGTAGGTAAAGGCGTTGTCGGGAGTATCTGCCGCGGCGCGGACGTATGTGCGGGAAGCGGGGGAGGTGCCCAAAGAAAGCTTGGTGCTTCCGCTGACGCTGTTTGCAACCAAAAGGCTTTCACTGCCCAAAATCAAAGTACCGCCGCCTGTAAACGTGTCTGCCTCAAAGGTTTTGGCGGGAGTCATATCCAGCGTTTTTCCTTCGGTAGCAAAAAGGTGGATTTTGCAGTCACCCGTGGCGGTAACGGAATAGGCATCCTCGATGGTGCAGTCCTTGATGGAAAGGGAAAGGGGCGCGGTAATGGTACGTTTGTATCCGACTCCGAAATCACGGACGTTGCAGTTTTCCAAGGTCAGGGTCAGCTTGTCGGAAAGAGTGCCTGCCGCGTTGGTGGGACCGCCCTGGAGCATACCGGCGCTTTTGATTGCGATTTCACAATTTTTCAGCGTGATTTCAGAGGTGCCCACGTGGTCTTCGGTAAAGCAGGTGCCGACGTTGGTATGAATCTGACAATTTTCGGCATAAAGGGTGGCGTTGCCCTTTTGATTTTCTTTATAGCTTCCTGCGTAAAGGGTTTCCCACTGTCCCGAAAGGACGGTGAGAGAGGAATCGGAGTTGAAGTCCTTGCTTTTATTTCCGTGAACGCCGCCTGCCAGATTCAGATAATAGCCTTTGCTGCTGGGAGTACAGGAAAGTCCCTTGCCCATAACAAGGTCGTATCCGTTTCCGCACAGGAAGGAATAATTGGAACTTGAAGCCTGGGTGAAGCACATATTTTCATAGCGGGTGTCACCCATATGATGAATATACGTGCCGGTGGCAATCAGATTTTCCGACCCGGTTTTGCCGGAGACGGTTAGGTTGAAAGCAAAGGGAGTAGTGCCGTAAGGATCATTGGAGACCGAAAGATTTCCCAGTAAAATAAAATGAACCTTTGCAGAGGAATTGTCACCTACCTCTTTTTCTGCCACAGCCAAGGCTTCGGCAAGGGTGGAGACGGGAGTTTGCTCGGTCAGACCGTCGTTTTCTCCGTTTCCGTCAGGTGACAGATAGACCGAAAGGTCAAAGGTTTCCGCAGAGCCTGATAAAAACAGGGAAAAGGGTAAGATGAGACAAAGCAGAAAAGTTAAAAGTAAAGCGAGGCTTAATTTCCTTTTCATAATGGATCTCCTTTGAAATATCATTCTGTTTTCATTCTAATGAAAAAAGATTTTTCTGTCAATTCTTCGGACGAAAATTGGCTCAGGCGCGGCAAAAATGCCGCGCCTGAGTATGGGTTGATGTAATTGTAAGGCTCCGGAGCCTTCTTTTTCATTGTATGCAGGAAAGGGAAAAAAGAGAATTATTTTTCGCCCTTTTCCATTTCTGCCTGAATGTCGGGATCGTAGGAAAGAAGGGGGGCTACGTCTTTTTTCTTCAGTTTGCGATCTACGTAGTTTTTGGTAATTTTGACAACCAGGGGAGAGAGAACGATTACGCCGATCAGGTTGGGGAACATCATCAAGCCGTTGAAGGTATCGGAAATGTCCCAAGCCAAAGAGGAGGTCATAACTGCGCCGAAGATAATGGTGCAAACGTGAATGATCTTAAATACCACAACGCTCTTTGTGCCGAATACGTATTCCCAAGCCTTGGAACCGTAGTGGCTCCAGCCGAGAACGGTGGTGAAAGCAAAGAGGAACATTGCAACGGCAACGAACTTGGCACCGATACCGCCCCAAGGCAAAATGGTGTTGAATGCGCCGCCTACCAAGGTGGAGTCGGTATAATTGGGATCAATGGCACCGCTTACTACGTTGAATACACCGCCTTCCAAACCGCCTGCGGTCAAAACAACCAAAGCGGTCATGGTGCAAACGACGATGGTATCTGCAAATACTTCAAAGATACCCCACATACCCTGCTTAACGGGCTCTTTGACACTGGAGTTGGAGTGCACCATAACGGAAGAACCGAGACCTGCCTCGTTGGAGAATACGCCGCGCTTGAAGCCGTTGGTCATTGCAAGGATGATACCGCCGACCAAACCGCCGCCCACGGAGGTAACGAATTTTTCGGGAGCAAAAGCGTTTACAAAAATTGCTTTAAATGCGGGCAGAATTGCCTGATAGTTGATACCGATGATCACGATGCTGCCGATGATGTACAGAACTACCATAAAGGGAACGATCTTTTCTGCAACGCTTGCAATACGCTTTACGCCGCCCAGGGTAATCAGTGCGGTGAGCGCCATAATCAGAATGCCCAAAAGAACGTTGTAAAGAGAAACGTCGCCCACTACCTTGATGGAGGACAAAGCCTTTACGTCAAAGGCGGCTGCTACGTTGGCAACGATTTTGTTGACCTGACCCATGGAACCGATACCGAAGGCTGCCAGCATGGTAAAGAAGGAGAATATGATGGCAAGAATTTTACCGATGGTCTTGCAACCCTTCTTTTTGCCGAGACCGTCCTGCAGGTAATACATTGCACCGCCGGACCATTCGCCGTTTTCATTGCGTCTGCGGAAGTAGATACCCAATGCGTTTTCGGAGAAGTTGGTCATCATACCGAAGAATGCGGCAACCCACATCCAGAAAACGGCACCTGCACCACCGATACAGATTGCGGCGGCAACACCGGCAATGTTACCGGTACCAACGGTAGCGGCAAGGGCGGTACAAAGGGCCTGGAAGGGAGAGATGCTTCCCTTTTCTTTGCTGTGGGAAATTACTTCCTTCTTAAAAAGGCTACCGATGGTTTCTTTCCACCAGTGAGCAATATGGCTCACCTGGAAAAAACGGGTGAGGGTGGTCATCAGAATGCCCGTACCGATAAGCAGGGCAAGACCGAATATACCCCATACGAAGCCGTTGACTTCGTTGTTGAGATTGGTGATAAATTCCAGCATAAAATGCCTCCTGAATAAAAAATAAAAAAAGGATTGCGCGGCAAAGCACAATCCCAAAAACTTACAACAAAACGTGTAAGATGATATCGGATGTGACTTTGTCCTTTTGCCTGAGAGATCGGCTTTCGCCTTGCACCTTCGGCACTCAATTCAATGAGTTTCTCCAAAGTTCCGTCAGAACGCGGTCCTCATCCCAATAGGGACACCTGAGAGTGTTACTCCTTCGGTAGGCACAACGCCTTCTCCCGCGATCTTCAACCGGAATCCTATTTTCCACTATTATACACGTAATTTTTTTAAATGCAAGAGAAAATAACAAAAAACACTGTCTTTTTACAAAAAACAGTGTTTCTTACAAAAAGACAGCGCGAAAGGTGTATTGTTTGTTGCTTTTTTACAAAAAATGTCAGACGATTTCCTTTTTCAAACCGGCAACTTCGTCAACGGGCAAGGAAATAACCACGCCGTGGGCGTCGGTTTTTGCACCGCAGTTTTCACTGATTGCCTCCATAATGGCTTTTTTCTGATCTTTTTTCGACAGGATCAAAACGATTTCCCGTTCTTCCTGAATGGAAATGCCCCAAAAAGCGGCCGCTTCGTCACTTTCCACACGTCGGGTATGGAATACGGTACCGCCGCGGGCGCCTGCCGTTCTGGCGGCAGCCATAACTTCTTCGCTGTAGCCTTGGTTGACGAAAGCGAGAATGAGAGAGTGATCGGTGTTCATAGAGATTTCCTCCTGTTTTTTTTCTTGGGGTGCCTGTGCAGAAAGAAGCTGCAGAATGCCAAGGCTTCCGCCGTTCAGCGGAACGGTGAAAGCGATGCCCGTATCGGGGGCACCCAAGTACAACTCGTTTTGCAGGGCTTCGATCATTTTACTTGCAAGGTCTTTTTGCAAGGGGGCGATGGTTACGGTTTTATCGGGCTCACCAAGACCCAGCATATCTACGATGGTGCTGTTGGCAGTTCCCTTGGCAAAGACAAAATATTGCTCGGGAGCGTTCAAGGTCTTAAATACCTTCTCGGCTTTCAGACTCAATTTGGGAGGAACGATGAGAAAAAGCAAAGAGAAGTGTTTGTTGATGTTTTTCACGTTTTATACCTCCTCCAAATCAATAATTGTATCGCAATTTTCGGGCAATGCGGGCGCGACGTGCTCGACGACGAGTTTCTGGCGTTCGCGGAGTTTGAGCTTGTAGGTGAGACCCATAATCTGAATTGCGATCAAGGGGGTCAATGCAACAAGGGCAACAACGCCGAAGGCATCGGACATAATATCGCCGCCGACGCTGACACAAACACCGATGGAAAGAGGAATGAGAAAGGTAGAGGTCATGGGACCGGATGCAACTCCGCCGGAGTCGAACGCGATACCCACGAACATTTTCGGCACGTACAGAGAAAGCAAAAGCGCCAAAACGTATCCGGGAATCAGAATGAACTGTACGGGGATACCCAACAGGGTTCTCAGCATGGAAAGTCCCACACTGGTGGCAACGCCGATGCTCATTGCGCGGTTCATCGCTTTGATAGAAACCAAACCGTCGGTAACGTTTTCCACCTGAGCATTCAATACCTGAATGGCAGGCTCTGCCTTGACGATAAAGTAGCCGATCAGCGCTCCGATGGGGACCAGGATCCACTTAAAGGGGCCGCTTGCCAGCTGTTCGCCCAAAAGCTCCCCTACCGGTGCAAAGCCTACGCCCACGCCGCAAAGGAAAAGGGCAAGACCCATAAAGGTAAAGAGAAAGCCGATGACCACGCGGATGAACTGCCGTTTGTGATAGCGTCGCGTGAATATTTGGAACAAGAAGAATACTGCCACCAAGGGAAGCAGGGAAAGGAGAACTTCTTCTGCGTAGGTGCTGCTTTTGAAGAAAAATTCCTTTGCTACCTGAAGGGTGTTTTCCAAAGAGGGGATGGTGCTTGTAGTGACCGTGGTGTCTTCGGGACGGAAAAACAGACCCAGGAATAAAACTGCAATGATGGGGCCGATGCTGGAAAGTGCAACCAGACCGAAGGAGTCGGACGCCGCGTTTTTGTCACTTCGCACGGATGCCAGACCTACGCCCATTGCCATAATAAAAGGAACGGTCATAGGACCTGTGGTAACACCGCCCGAGTCAAAGGCAACGGCAAAAAAGTTGCTTGGCACGAAAAAGGACAAAACAAGGGCGAAAATATAGAGGATGATCAAAATAATGGACAGGCTGATCTGTTTGCGGATACGGATGACCGCAATGCTCAGAAAGATGCCTACACCCGTTGATACCACCAGAATCAGAATCAGATTGGGAATGGCGGGAACTTGCTCTGCCAAAACGGCAAGGTCTGGCTCGGAAATGGTAATGATCAGACCCATCAGAAAGGCGAGAAGGATCAGAAGAATGCTTTTTTTCGTTTTGGAAAGCTGTACGCCGATACCTTCGCCGAGAGGGGTCATTGCCATTTCGGAGCCAAGCTGGAACAAAGCCATACCGACTACAAGCAGGCAGGCACCGGTCAAAAAGAGGGAGATGCTGCCAAGATCCATAGGCGCCAAAAAGATGCTGATGCAAAGAACGATGACGGAAATGGGCAATACTGCCGCAACGGATTCCGTGATTTTTTCTTTCAATTTCGGATTCAAGGCTTACCCTCCTTTCAAAAAAATTACATATTATAATATAGAGTACCATAACAGGCGCGAAATGGCAAGAGAAAAGCCGCGGGTTTTCCGCGGCTTTTTCAAAATATTTACAATTGTTATTCAGCCAGGCTCTTGCCTTCCCATTCTTCGGGAACGGGAACGCCCATAACGTCGGCAATGGTGGGAGCAAGGTCCAGAATGCTGACGCCCTCAAGTTTTTTGCCGGGGGTGAAGCGTTTGCCGATAAAGAATGTGGGAATGGTCATATCCTCGGGGAGATCGGTGCCGTGGCTGCGGTCGTGTCCGCCGTGGTCAGCCGTGACGATGATGGTGTAATCGTTGTGAGCCAGTTCGTATACGCGCTTTACGTTTTCAATGGCTACGTTTGCATAGCCTAAGTACTCTTTGGTCATCCAGCCGTTGTCGTGTCCGCCCTTTTCATCGGTTTCCACCTGATAAAGGAACATAAAGTCGGGACCGCCCTCGCGAAGTCTGGTCAAAGCAAGCTCGGTGAGCTTGTTATCGGTGTCGTCTTCCATTCTGGCGCAGATGAGGTGATCGCGGCACAGGGTTTTGGGGCCTGCAATATCGCGCAGGGGCTGCCAGCCGAAGTACATATCACTCTTTCCGCCTACGGCGCGAATCTGCTCAAACAGTCCGGGCAGGGGACGAACCATGGGAACGTAGGTATTGGAAAGAATTCCGTGGCGTTCCGGGGGAACGGAGTGGAACATGGACATATGACAAGGCAGGGTGGAGGAGGGGAATACTGTGCGGCTTTCCAAACAGTAGGAGCCAAGCTTCATCATTTCGTGGATGAAGGGGTTGCCGCACTGCAGAAATCCGTCGGGACGCAAGGAGTCGATGCACATCAAAATTACTTTTTCTTTGAATTCGAAAGCCATATTTCTAGTCCTTTCTGTAAGAAGGTTTCTTTTCACCTATTTACTATACCACGCTTTTTGAAAAAAGCAAAGGAATTTTTGAAAAAAGATTCTATTCTTGCTTGAGCATTTCCAAAAGCTCGTCTTCGCTGAGTACGGCAATGCCCAAATCGGTGGCTTTTTTCAATTTGCTTCCTGCGGCTTCCCCTGCTACCACGAAAGAGGTTTTGGAGGAAACGGATCCGGAAACCTTTCCGCCCGCATCCTCGATCAGTCTTGCCGCTTCATCTCGTTTCAAGGTGGGAAGCGTACCGGTCAGAACGAAGGTTTTTCCTGCAAACAGCGTACCTGCCACTTTTCCTGCATAGGTCATATTGACACCGTTTTCGCGCAGAGACTCCAGCAGGATGGCGGTTTTTTCGGATGCAAAGAAATTGGCGATACTTTCGGCGCAGACCGCACCGATGTCGTCAACGGCGCAGAGTTCTTCAATGGTTGCTTTTTGCAGATTCTCCATAGAGCCGAATCGCTTTGCCAGGGTTGCAGAGCTCTTTTCACCGATGCCGCGGATCCCCAGGGCGTAGATCAGGCGGGAAAGACAAAGCTTTTTGCTGTTTTCAATGGCGCTTTTCAGTTTGACCACGCTTTTTTCGCCCATACCCTCAAGACTTGCCGCTTTTTCCCCGTCAAAGGTGTACAGGTCGGCGATGCCCGAGATAACTTTGTGTTCCAAAAAGGCTTTTACCACCGCGGGACCCATTCCGTCAATGTTCATAGCGCCCTTGGAGGCGAAGTGAACCACGTTCCGTTCCAGTTGTGCGGGACAGGAGGCATTGGTACAGCGAATGGCGGCAGCATCCTCGTCACGGAAGACCTTCTCTCCGCAGGAGGGGCAGGTATCGGGAAAAACAAAGGGGGTGGAATCCGCCGCGCGCTCTTTGATTTCAACCCGAACGACCTCCGGTATGATCTCGCCCGCTTTGCGCACGATGACCGTATCACCGATGCGAATATCCTTGTCGCGGATGAAGTCCTCGTTATGCAAGGTGGCGCGGGAAACGGTGGTACCTGCAAGGCGCACGGGCGCAAGCTCTGCAGTAGGGGTGAGAACACCGGTTCTGCCTACCTGAACGGTTACGTCCAAAAGCTTGGTCGGTTTTTCTTCGGGGGGATATTTGTAAGCGATTGCCCATTTTGGTGCGTGGGGCAATTCGCCCAATTCTTCTCTTTGACCGAAGTCGTCGGTTTTGACCACGGCGCCGTCAATGTCAAAACTTAAAGCGTCGCGATTTTCACCGCGTCGGAAAATCTCATCGAAAATTTCCTCGTTGTTCTTGAGGACCACGAAGGGGGAAACTTTGAAGCCGAGGTTTTTCAGCCATTCCAAGCTTTCCTGATGGGAGGAGAAAGTTTTGCCTTCCACGGATTGAATATTGAAAATAAGAATATCCAGCTCACGCTTTGCGGTAACGGCGCTGGACAACTGACGCAAAGAACCTGCCGCCGCATTGCGGGGATTGGCAAAAAGTACCTCGCCCAAAAGCTCTCGTTCTTCGTTCAGCTTTTCAAAGCTTTTTTTGGGCATGAAGACCTCACCGCGTACCACCAAATGGGGAACGGGTTGGGAAAGAATCAGGGGGATGGAGCGAATCGTTTTCAGATTTTCCGTTACGTCCTCACCAACCAAGCCGTCACCGCGGGTGGCGCCGCGAAGAAATTTTCCGTTTTCGTATTCCAGTGCAACGGAAAGTCCGTCGATTTTGTATTCAACGGCAAAGGCGGGATCGTGCACCTTTTGGCGGATATCGTCAAGAAAGTCAAACAGTTCCTCGCGGGAAAATACGTTGGACAGACTTTTCAAAGGGACGGAGTGAGAATATTTTTCGAATTTTTCCAACACCGCGCCGCCTACTCTGCGGGTGGGGGACAGGGGATCGGAATACTCGGGAAAATCTTTTTCCAGCTTTTCCAGCTTTTTGTAAAGCATATCGTATTCGTAGTCGCTGACCGTGGGCGCGTCCAAAACATAGTACTCCCGTGACAGGCGGGAGAGGGTTTCACGCAGGGCATCGATTTCTTTTTTTGCGGAAATGTGATCCATAAATTGCTCCTTATGATTTCTGATTCTATTATACCCCGATTCAAGGTATAAGTCAATTGCGAAGGAAAGAAACGAAAAAAATCGAATTTTAATGAAAAAGACCTCTTGACAATGCAGGGGTCTTGTGTTAGTATACTATATTGCGCTATAATCGCGGTACGATTGCCGTTTATGAGAATGTTTGTGAAACTCCCGTAAAGATATGGAAAATTTTTGTAAACAATCTCTACAGCAAATTGTAAAATTTAATTTATAACTTCCTTATATATAGAAAGACACCGAAATTTTGTTGAAAAAATTTTGGAAAGGAAGCAGTACCGCAAAAAAAGACAAGAAAAACAAAGAAGGAGAGGTTACTTTATGTTGATGACCCATCCCCAGAAATGCGGAACCGGTATTCGTTACAGCTTTGCGAAAAATGACGAACCGCTGAATCTCCCGAATCTGATCGAGATTCAGAAGGAAAGCTTCGAATGGTTCCTGAAAGAAGGCCTGATGCAGGTTCTTCAGGACATTTCTCCCATCGTAGACTATTCCGGAAATCTTCTCATTGATTTCGTGGACTACACGGTGGAAAAAACTCCCAAGTACACCATCGAGGAGTGCAAGGAAAGAGACGTTAACTATGCGGTTCCCCTGCGCGTGACCGTTCGCCTGACCAACAAGGCCACCGGCGAGATCAAGGAGCAGGAGATCTTCATGGGCGATTTCCCCTTGATGACCGAGAACGGTACGTTCCTGATCAACGGTGCTGAGCGTGTAATTGTATCTCAGATCGTTCGTTCTCCCGGTATCTACTACCAGAAGATGCAGGAAAAGAGCGAGAAGGTGACTTTTGCCACCACCGTTATTCCTTACCGCGGTGCATGGCTTGAGTATGAGACCGATCAGAACGACATTTTCTACGTGCGCATCGACAAGAATCGCAAGATGCCCGTTACCATTCTGATCCGTGCTTTGGGCGTATCTACCGATGCTGAACTTAAGGCTATGTTCGGTGAAGATGCTATGCTGCTTCTCACCATGGACAAGGATATGATCACCGCTACTGCGGAGAACAACAATACCACCGCCTATGAGGAAGCACTCAAAGAGCTTTACAGAAGACTTCGTCCCGGCGACCCGCCTTTGGTTGAAAGCGCCGAGATCCTGGTCAACAACCTCTTCTTTGATCCCAAGCGTTACGATATTTCCGCCGTAGGTCGCTATAAGTACAACAAGAAGCTTTCCCTTGCAAAGCGTGTAACCGGTCTGAAGCTGGCTGCTCCCGCAGTTTCCGAGCTCACCGGCGAGGTAATTTTCGAGAAGGGTGAGGTTTTGGATGCCGAGAAGGCACAGAGCCTGAACCGCAACGGTATTACCCGTCTGACCGTTATTGCCGAGGATGGCAAGGAAGTAAAGGTATTCTCCAACGGTATGGTTCCCATGACCGAGTTCCTCTCCGAGGAAGCTTGCAAGGAAACCGGTATCAAGGAAATGGTTTGTCTTTCCGTTCTGGGCGAGATTCTTGCCGAGACCGACGACGAGGCTGAGCGCATTCAGCTGATCCGTGCAAGAAAGGACGAATTGGTTCCCAAGCACATTACCCGCGAGGATATTTACTCCACCGTAAACTATCTGCTTGCTCTTGCTCACGGAATCGGTACCGATGACGATATCGACCACTTGGGCAACAGAAGATTGCGCTGCGTTGGCGAGCTTTTGCAGAACCAGCTGCGCATCGGCTTCTCCAGAATGGATAAGATCGTAAAAGAGAGAATGACCATTCAGGACACCGAGTCCGTAACTCCTCAGGCGCTGATTAACGTTCGTCCCGTTATTTCCGCCATCAAGGAATTCTTCGGTTCTTCTCCCTTGTCCCAGTTTATGGACCAGAACAACCCCCTGTCCGAGCTTACCCACAAGCGTCGTCTTTCCGCTTTGGGTCCGGGCGGTTTGTCCAGAGACCGTGCATCCTTCGAGGTTCGTGACGTACACTATACCCAGTACGGTAGAATGTGTCCCGTAGAAACCCCCGAAGGTCCCAACATCGGTCTGATTTCCTACCTTTCCACCTTTGCCAAGATCAGCGAATTTGGCTTTATCATGGCTCCTTACCGCAAGGTGGATAAGGAAACCGGCGTGGTTACCAGCGAAGTTCGCTACATGACCGCCGATGAAGAAGATGAATATACCGTAGCTCAGGCAAACGAGCCTTTGGATGAAGAGCATCGCTTTATCAACAAGAAGGTAACTGCAAGAAGACGCGAGGAAATTCTTGAGGTACCCAGCGAAGAGATCGACTATATGGACGTATCTCCCAAGATGCTGGTATCTGTTTCCGCTTCTCACATTCCTTTCTTGGAAAACGACGACAACACCCGTGCACTCATGGGCTCTAACATGCAGAAGCAGGCAGTTCCGCTGATGGTTAGCGAAGCTCCCATGATCGGTACCGGTATCGAGTATAAGTCCGGTACGGATTCCGGTGTTTGTATCCTTGCAAAAGAAGCAGGCTACGTAGAGTACGTTTCTGCCGATGAAATCCGCGTTAAGAACGACGAGGGTCACATCGATGCATACCATCTTGTAAAATTCAAGAGAACCAACCAGGGAACCTGTATCAACCAGAGACCTTACGTTGTAAAGGATCAGAGAGTTGAAAAGGGTCAGGTTCTGGCTGACGGCACTGCTACCCGCGGCGGTGAAATGGCTTTGGGTAAGAACATGCTGATCGGCTTTATGACCTGGGAAGGTTATAACTACGAGGACGCAGTTCTTTTGAACGAGCGCTTGGTTCGTGAAGACGTTTACACCTCCATTCACATCGAAGAATATTCTCACGAGGCAAGAGATACCAAGCTTGGTCCGGAAGAAATCACCCGTGATATTCCTTCCGTAGGCGAAGACGCTCTGAGAGATCTGAATGCAGACGGTGTTATCCGCAAGGGTGCCGAGGTTCACGCAGGCGACATTCTCGTTGGTAAGGTTACTCCCAAGGGTGAAACCGAGCTGACTGCAGAAGAAAGACTCCTCCGTGCCATTTTCGGTGAGAAGGCAAGAGAGGTTCGTGATACCTCCCTGCGTCTGCCTCACGGTGAAAGCGGTATCGTTGTTGACGTACGTACCTTCACCCGCGAGAACGGCGATGAGCTGCCCGCAGGTGTAAACAAGGTTGTAAGAGTATACGTTGCTCAGAAGAGAAAGATCTCCGTGGGCGATAAGATGGCAGGTCGTCACGGTAACAAGGGTGTTATTTCCCGTATTCTTCCCCCCGAAGATATGCCCTTCTTGCCCGACGGTACTCCCCTTGATATCGTTTTGAACCCCCTGGGCGTACCTTCCCGTATGAACATCGGTCAGGTGCTTGAGGTTCACTTGGGTCTTGCTGCTAAGAAACTGGGCGTTAACTTTATGACTCCCGTATTCGACGGCGCAAACGAGAAGAATATTCAGGATCTGCTTGAAGAAGCAGGATGCTCTCCCGACGGTAAGACCGTTCTGTACGACGGTAGAACCGGCGAACCCTTCGACAACCGTGTAACCGTAGGTTATATGTACTACTTGAAACTCCACCATCTGGTAGACGATAAGATCCACGCTCGTTCCACCGGTCCTTACTCTCTGGTTACACAGCAGCCTCTGGGCGGTAAAGCTCAGTTCGGCGGACAGAGATTCGGTGAAATGGAAGTTTGGGCATTGGAGGCATACGGCGCTGCTTACACCCTCCAGGAAATTCTTACCGTTAAGTCCGACGACGTTGTAGGCCGTGTTAAGACCTTCGAGGCAATCGTAAAGGGTCTGAACATTCCTACTCCCGGCGTACCCGAATCCTTTAAGGTTTTGGTTCGTGAGCTTCAGGCTTTGGGTCTGAATATTGAAGTTTTGGATAAGAACGACAATGTTGTAACCCTCAAGGAAATCAGCGAAGAAGAATCCGGCGGTATCCAGACCATCGACCAGTCTGAACTGGGCGAACAGATCTACGATGCAGAGGATCCCTTGTTCGACGATGAGGAAGGCTCTACCGAGCTGACCGAACAGCCCGAGGAAGATCTTTCCGATTATATGGGCTCCGCTTCCGTCTATGAATCCGAAGACGGAAAAGACGACTAAGTAAGGAGGAGAAGAAAATGGAACACATTGATTTTGATAAAATTAGAATTGGTCTGGCTTCTCCCGAAGATATCAGAAAATGGTCCTACGGCGAAGTTAAAAAGCCCGAAACCATTAACTACCGCACTTTGAAACCCGAGCGCGACGGTATGTTCTGTGAGCGCATCTTTGGTCCGACCAAGGATTGGGAATGTCATTGCGGTAAGTATAAGAAGGTAAGATACGTAGGCAAGGTTTGCGAAAAGTGCGGTGTTGAAATTACCACCAGCAAGGTTCGCCGCGAGAGAATGGGTCACATTGAACTTGCAGCTCCCGTATCTCATATCTGGTATTTCCGTGCCATCCCTTCCAAGATGGGTATCCTTTTGGATATTTCTCCCCGTCTTTTGGAAAAGGTATTGTATTTTGCTCAGTATATCGTAACCAATCCCGGTTCCACTCCTCTTGCAAAGCAGCAGCTTTTGACCGAGCAGGAGTACCGTGTTGCCAGAGAGAAGTACGAAGGTGACTTCGAGGCAGGCATGGGTGCCGAGGCGGTTAAGAAACTTCTGCAGGAATTGGATCTTGAGAAACTTTCTGCAGAACTTCGCGAGGAGATGGATAATTCTGCGGGACAGAAGAAACTTCGTCTTTCCAAGCGTCTTGAGATCGTAGAGGACTTCCGCCTCTCCGGTAACAAGCCCGAGTGGATGATTATGGACGTTCTTCCCGTGCTTCCTCCCGAAATCAGACCTTTGGTACAGCTTGACGGCGGCAGATTTGCTACCAGTGACATCAACGATTTGTATCGTCGTGTTATCAACCGTAACAACCGTCTGAAAAGATTGATGGAGCTGCACGCTCCCGAAATCATTATCCGCAACGAAAAGAGAATGCTTCAGGAAGCAGTTG
>JAZOSM010000061.1:0-3876 GCA_045657125.1 Eubacteriales bacterium | reverse complement strand
TGGTGTTAA
The DNA here is from genome assembly GCA_045657125.1 of Eubacteriales bacterium. Taxonomy (GTDB): domain Bacteria; phylum Bacillota; class Clostridia; order Oscillospirales; family SIG627; genus RGIG5579. The sequence continues at coordinate 3,867 of JAZOSM010000061.1, read as the reverse complement.
GATATCTTCACCGCTTTAGCAGAGTAAATTGCTAAAACAAACACACAAAAAAGAAAAGAGGAATTTATCATGAAAAAGTTTATGGCATTGATCCTTGCGGCTCTGATGCTGGTATCTTTCGTAGCATGTGCCGCTGAGCCTGCTGCCAACGATCCCACCGATGAAGGCGCAGAAGAAACCAAGGCTACCGAAACCAAGGCAGACGAAACCAAAGCAGAAGACGACAAAGAAGAAAAATCCGTTGTCGTTGGTTACACCATCTACGAGCCGATGAACTACGAAGAAAACGGCAAGTTGGTTGGTTTTGATACCGAGCTGGCTGAAGCAGTTTACGCAAAGCTTGGCTACAAGGTTGTATTTAAGCTGATCGACTGGGATCAGAAGTACACCGAGCTGAACTCCGGTGCAATCGGTTGTATCTGGAACGGCTTTACCGCAAATACCGCTGACTCCGACGGTGTTGCAAGAGCTGACAAGGTTGACTTCTCCTACAACTACATGGGCAACAAGCAGGTAATCGTTGCTAAGGCTGATTTCGCAAAGGAAATCCAGGACACCACAAGCTTTGCCGGCAAGATCGGCGCAGTTGAAAACGGTTCTGCAGGCGATACCTACCTGACCGAAAAGCTTCAGGGCTCCATCAAGAAGGGTGTTGCTTCCCAGCTGGATGCTATGAAGGAACTGAGCATGGGCGCAGTTGATTTCGTAGTTGTTGACGAACAGCTTGCAAAGGCTTACGTTGGCAAGGGTGACTACGCAGGTCTCGAGATTGCTGAAAAGGTATACAGTGATGCTGAATACTACGCAATCGGTTTCAAGAAGGGCTCTGATCTGACCGCAAAGGTTAACGGCGCTCTGGAAGAACTTGCAGCAGACGGTACCATTGCAAAGCTTGCAAAGAAGTATGGCGTTGAAAACACCGCTATCACCGATTTTGCTGATCAGAAATAAAGTAAAAAAATTGAATGATGTGAAAACTTGCAAGGCGAGTATCGCCTTGCAGTTTTCTGTCTTTTAGAAAAGGATAATAAATGGAATTTTTAACCGTTACGCAGGAATTACTTCAAGGCTTCGGTATTACCTGTATGTTATTTGCCTTGACGCTTGTTTTTGCGATTCCCCTGGGACTTTTGTTTTCCTTCTGCTCCATGAGTCCGCTGAAGGTGATCAAGGTGCCCACCAAGGTGTTTATTTGGATTATCCGCGGTATTCCGCTGATGCTCTTTATTTTCGTAATCTATTATTTGCCCAGCCTTTTGGCAGACGGCAATGCCTCCGTGAACATTTTCAATACCATTGACTTGAAAATGACCATTGCTGCAGGCAGCAGAGAGCTTTTGTGGCAGGGAAGATTTTTGGCGGTTTTGATCGCTTTCGTGATCAATTACGCTTGTTATTTTTCCGAGATTTTCCGCGGCGGCATCGAAAGTGTATCTCAGGGACAGTATGAAGCGGGATACGTTTTGGGTATGAGCAAGGGACAAATCTTTTTCAAGGTCATTCTCAAACAGGTGATCAAGCGCATTGTTCCCGCCCTTTCCAACGAGATCATCACGCTGGTTAAGGATACGGCGCTGGCAAACGCCATTGCCATTCCCGAGCTGATCAAGTGTGCAAAAGATATGGCATCTACTCAGGCTTTGATCTGGCCTCTCTTTTACACGGCGGTATTCTACTTGATTTTCGTTGGTATTGTTACCGTGCTTTTGGGACGCGTAGAGAAAACGCTCTCCTATTTCAAGGCGTAAAGGAGGGGGATTATGGCATATTTTGAAGTGAAAAATATTTCCAAAAGTTTTGGAAAGACCGAAGTGCTCAAGAGCATCGACTTTTCCATGGAAAAGGGACAGGTGGTTTCCATCATCGGTTCCTCCGGCAGCGGTAAGACCACGCTTTTGCGATGCATCAACTTCCTTTGCGATCCCGATCAGGGCGAATTTTTCTTTGACGGCGAAAGCTTTTTCACCGCGGGAGAAAAGCTCAGCGATGCACAGCTTCGCGAAAAGCGAATGAATTTCGGTATGGTATTCCAGCAGTTCAATCTTTTCCCTCAGTACAGCGTAAAGGAAAATCTTTGTCTTGCTCCCAAGCTTCTCGCTAAGGAGAGATCGGATTACAAGCAGAACAAAAAGGAAATCTGTCAGGAGATCGAGGCGCACGCCGATCAGCTTTTGGAGCAGGTGGGACTTACGGAAAAGGCAGAGAATTTCCCCTGTGAGCTTTCCGGCGGTCAGCAGCAGCGCGTTGCCATTGCCCGTGCTCTGATGCTTTCTCCCAAGATCCTTTGCTTTGACGAGCCTACCAGCGCTCTGGACCCCGAACTGACGGGGGAAGTTTTGAAGGTGCTTCGCGAGCTTGCGGAGAAGGATATTACCATGATCATCGTAACCCACGAAATGAATTTTGCACGTGAGATCAGCGACAAGGTTGTCTTTATGGCAGACGGCGTGATTGCGGAGGAGGGTGCTCCCGAGGAGATGTTCCGCAATCCCAAATCTCCCAGACTGCGCGCTTTTCTTGCAAAAACAGAATAAAGGAGAGCAACAATGAAAATCACAAAGGTAAATACGTATTTTGTTCGTCCCCGTTGGGGCTTTGTTGAAATTGAGACCGACGCAGGAATTACCGGTTGGGGCGAAGCCGTACTGGAAGGACACGCGAAGGCGGTTCTTTCCTGCGTAGACGAAATGTCCGACTATCTCATCGGCGAGGATCCCGCAAACATCGAGGGACTTTGGTCCACCCTGTATCGCGCAGGCTTCTATCGCGGAGGCGGTGTTCTCATGAGCGCCATTTCCGGTATTGATCAGGCGCTTTGGGATATTAAGGGCAAGGATCTCGGCAAGCCCGTTTACGAATTGATGGGCGGTAAGTGCCGCGATAAGATGCGCGTGTATTCCTGGATCGGCGGAGACCGTCCTTCCGACGTTGGCGCGGCTGCAAAGGCGAAGATGGACGAAGGCTTTACTGCCATTAAGATGAATGCAACGGAAGAACTGCAGATGATCGACACCTACGATAAGGTGGATGCGGTTCTTGAGAGAGTTGCCGCCATCCGTGAGTCCTGCGGTAAGTATTTCGGCATTGCCATCGACTTCCACGGCAGAGTACACAAGCCCATGGCAAAGGTACTTGCAAAGAAGCTGGAAGAATTCGACCCTATGTTTATCGAAGAACCCGTCCTTTGCGAAAATATGGAGTGCTTTGCAGAGATCGCTGCGGCGTGCAACGTTCCCATTGCAACGGGCGAAAGACTCTTTTCCAAGTATGATTTCAAGAGACTGCTTCAGGCAGGCGGTGTGGATATTATTCAGCCCGACCTTTCCCACGCAGGCGGTATTACCGAGGTAAAGAAGATCGCCGCTATGGCAGAGGCTTACGACGTAGCTTTGGCTCCCCACTGTCCTTTGGGACCCATCGCCCTTGCATCCTGTTTGAACGTGGATGCAACCTCCTACAATGCAGTGATCCAGGAACAGAGCATGGGTATTCACTACAACGTAGGAAAGAGCGTTCTGGACTACGTAAAGAACACCAAGGACTTCGAGTTTGTTGACGGTCACGTAGACCTGCCCAAGCTTCCCGGTCTGGGTGTTGAAGTAAACAAGGAACTGGTTTTGGAGGAGAACAAGACTCCTCACAACTGGAAGAATCCGGTTTGGCATCACAAAGACGGTTCCGTTGCGGAATGGTAAAGAAAAAAGCACCCGAAAGGGTGCTTTTTTAGTGAAAAGGTAAGAGTGAAAAGCGAAGAGATAAGGTAGGCTTTTGCTTTGGCAAAAGCCTGTTTTTTGTTCCTTTTTTGAAAAAAAGAAACCGAAAAAACTTATTGCCTTAGGAGAAAAGGATTTTTGATCCCTTTTTTGG
>JAZOSM010000060.1:0-14377 GCA_045657125.1 Eubacteriales bacterium | reverse complement strand
TAGGGAACCTTTTCGCAGATCAAGCGAATCTTTCCCGTTTCTGCGGGACGTTTTTCTCGCAATGCCTGACAAATGTAGTAAGCAAGCTCTCTGCCTTTTCTCTTATAGTCGGTGTTGCTCTTTTCATTGAGAAGGCCCGTATTGGAAACCAAGTTTCCACAGGCACCCTGATGGTAGACCACGTGGGCATCGGGAAGCTTTTCCTCTGCAAATTCTCTCATGGGCGCAACCCAGTCGGGAGAAATTTGCGTACCGTACTGACCTGCCACGTGAGAGGAGCAGGGGTGGCACTGCCAGTTCACCATAATAATGGACTTCTTTCCTTCACGCGCAAAGCGGATCACCTGAAGTCTTGCATCAGCGGGGGTTTCGTGACGCGCTTCCTCCTTGGAACGGGAGGGGCGGAGCCAGTTGCCAAGATACGATCCGTCCTCGCGGCTGATATAGCGGCGAACCCAGTTCAAATCCTTGGTATCGGTTGAACCGATGAAAGCCTGTGCAGGGGCAAGATCGCGAAGGGCTTCCTCTGCCGCTTGTACAACGCCACCATAGTAGATGGGATTGTATTTATCAAGCCCGGGACAAGCCACACCGCGGTGCACGCTGGGACCGGAGTGGGTATGGGTAGAGTTGAAAATTATGTATTCTTTGGAAATTCCAAATTTTTCTTCCAGAAGATTTGCCGCCTTTTCATAAACAGCGTAGCTGGTATGAAGGGTATCGGAGGAAAAGAACAGAACGATCTGCTCTCCGTCGGAAAGCGCAGTACAGGAAATGCAAATATCGTCCATAATATCCTTCGATACGCGCTGTGCTTCACTACCGTAACCGCCCAGACCGATGGGTTCCTCGGGATTAATGACCTTTCGGCAAAAGCCTGCTGAAAATTCTTTCGGTATCGCAATCTCAAGTGCATTTAATTTCTCTTTCATGTCTCCTATCCTTTCCGGAATTTTTTTGCAAAAATGACTTGTATTTCCTCGCATTTTACGATAATATTATAAGGAAACAGTCTTACACTTGTCAAGGAAAAACGGACAAATTTCGGAGGAATCAGAGAATGAAAAAATACGGTGTATCCATCAAGTGGCTTGCTGTAGCAAGTTTTGAATTGAAATTGGGCAAAAGAACGGTTGTAACCGACCCTTATATTACCGAATGCATCGGTACGGATCTGGACTATAACGCAGTGGAAAACTGCGATTTCATTTCCCTGACCCATGCACATTGGGACCACATCACCGACATTCCCCGCCTCTATGAAAAATTCGCTCCCAAGATTCTTGCAGGTGAAATGACATCTCTTGAAATTGCTCGCTGGCTGGATATCTGGCCTTCCAAGGTATACCCTATGTACCCCGGAACCGAGCTGGATTTCGGCGCCTTCAAGGTAAAGGCATTGTACGGTCGTCACATTTTCAACGGAAAATGGGGCATCCGTTCCTACGTAGAGGAGCGCGCCAGCAAGCTGGACGTTTGCAAAGATCCTTACGTTCTGAAAATGCAGGAGATCGGCAGTTTTGAATACCGCAACTTCCTGTTTACTCTGCCAAACGGAACCAAGGTACTGCATTGGGGCAGTGCACCCACTCCCGAGCAAATCGCCATTTGCAAAGCGGAACAGCCCGACATTGCCATTATTCAGCGTGCAGGCTCACCTGCGCAAATTGAAAAGCGTGCTGATTTCGCCGCCGCCATCGGCGCAAAGGTGGTTATCCCCCATCATCACGATTTCCACGGCGTTGACGATCCTGCCACCGTTGCGGCTTTCCGCGAAGCATATCTGAAAAGAGTTCCCGACGGAACCTTTATTACCCCCGTCCACGGCGAGTGGATCGAACTTTAATTTTAAAGGAGTATAAAAATGGCAAATACTTATTCCCTTACCGTTATTTACTTGGCAAAGGACGGCTGCGGCAGAAAGTTCGTAAAGGAGCTGGAAGACAGCGGCGTTGCCACCAAAGTTCGCCGTGAAAACGGATGTCTGCGCTACGACTATTATTTCAAATCCTGGGATGATGATACCGTTCTTCTCTTTGAAGAATGGGAAAGTAAGGAGCATCAGATCGTACACCTTTCCCAGCCCCACATTGCCGATCTGAAAGCCATTAAAGAAAAATACATTCTTCACACCGAAATGCACGACAACTTATAAAGCGAGGTTTTTATGAAATTCGATTCTAACGCCCCCTGTTCCGTCTGCGGAAAGTTTCATCAAAGCCGCGTCGAACAAATCTTATCGGGAAGCGGTGTCATCCGTCAGCTCCCCGAAATTCTGAAAGAACGCAGTATTACAATGCCTTTTCTCCTGGCAGACCCCAATACCTACGAGGCCGCAGGAAAAACAGTGGAAGGTCTTTTGACCGATCACCAAATCTCTTACACAACCTGCGTTTTATCAAACGAAAATCCCGAGCCCGATGAACACGCAATGGGCGAGGTCATTCTTCATTTCAATGGGGCTTGTGACTGCGTTATCGCAATCGGAAGCGGTGTAATCGGCGACCTGTCCAAGCTTCTTGCCGCTACGGCAAAAATTCCTTTGATTACGGTTGCTACCGCCCCCTCCATGGACGGATTTGCTTCGGAAACCTCTTCTATGGCAAGACGGGGATTGAAGGTCTCTCTCCCCTCCCGTTGTGCATCCGTTCTCATCGGTGATACGGATATTCTGAAAAATGCACCCATGAAAATGCTCCGTGCAGGCTTGGGTGATATGTTGGCAAAGTACATCAGTATTTGCGAATGGCGCATCGGCGCTCTCATTACGGGCGAATATTACTGCGAAGCCATTGCATCCCTTGTCCGTGACGCCTTGAAAAAGTGCGTGGACAATGCCGACGCCCTTTTGGCACGGGATGAAAAAGCGGTTGAAGCCGTTTTTCAGGGCTTGGTATTGGGCGGTATGGCGATGTCCTTTGCAGGGGTTTCCCGTCCTGCCTCCGGTGTGGAGCATTACATTTCTCACGTTTGGGAAATGCGTGCACTGGAGCGCGGTGAACGCTCCGATCTTCACGGTTTGCAATGCGCCGTGGGCACCCTGATTGCCGCGCGTTTGTATCAACGCCTCGTAAAAATCACCCCCGACAGAGAAAAGGCTTTGGCACACGCTCGCAGTTATTCTCTCGAAGATCACAACACCGCCATGCGCGAATTTCTCGGAAGTGCCGCGGAAGCAATGATCGCTTTGGAGAAAAAAGAGAAAAAATACGACCCGACACTTCACGAAAAGAGATTGGAGATCATTCTCCGCCACTGGGATGAAATTCTTTCCATTGTGAAAGAGGAGATTCCCGCCCTGGAAGCCATTGAAACCCTGTACGACAAAATCGGTCTTCCCAAAACACCCGAGGACGTTGGTGTAGACAACGCCCTTTCCCAAGCAACCTTCCTCTTTACAGGTGATATCCGCGACAAATACGTTTTGTCACGTTTGCTTTGGGATTTAGGCTTGGAGGACGAATTTTCCGCTACCATTTTAAAGGATATGAGGTAAAAAAATGAAAAACATTGTTGTAGAAGGACACCGCGGCTGGGCGGCAAAATACCCCGAAAATACCATGCTCTCTTATACCAAGGCAATGGAGCTTGGTGTAGATGCCATTGAATTCGACGTATGGCTCACCCGTGACAAGGTACCCGTACTGATGCACGACGGTAATGCCTCCCGTACCTGCGGCGTATCCAAAATCATCAGTCAAATGACTCTGGAGGAAGTAAAAACACAGCTTGAACCCTGCTACCGTGAAAAATTCGGCGAAGAATTTGCAGGTCAGGGCTTGACCGTTCCCACCCTGGAGGAGCTTTTGCAATATTGCAAAGAGCATCACCCCAATATCAAGCTTGGTGTGGAAATCAAAGAATACACCGAGGAAAACGTAGATCTGACCGTAGCACTCCTGAAAAAATACGGATTTTTCGACACCTGCTATTTCTATGCATTCAATGCAAGAATCATCAAGTATCTGAAAACCAAATACAACGGACGCACCATGGGTTATCCCGACCTTATGATGTTCGAATTTGAGGAAGACAGCTACTCCTATTACAAGGAGATCGGTATTTCTCTGCGCGTGGCAAGATCCGAGGCAAGTCATCTTTTCACCTCCAAGGGTCTGCCTATGCATTTCTATTGTGCAGATAACGAAGAAGACGTAAAGATGTGCATTGAAATGGGCGCAGATCTGATCACGGCAAACGATCCCGTTCCCTTAATGAAATATCTTGGCAGACTGTAAACAAAAAAAGTTGCAACCGAGGTTGCAACTTTTTTTATTGTTCAAGATTTTTTCGGATCAGTTCTCTGCCCCGCCAAGAAAAGGCGCGGGAGAGAAATTCCTCCTTGGGAAGCTCCGCAGCATCAAGGGTCAAATGGGAAATATGATCCGTTTGGAAAAAGGCAATGGGCGTTATGGCAAGGTCGCGATTCATGGGGCAAACGTTTTGACAAATGTCACATCCCCACTTGCATTCCGACTGCAAAAGCAATGCATCCTCCTCGGGGGTTCGCTTTTTCTTTTGTGAAATCAGGGAAAGACACCTCTCCCGCCCGGGATCGGTAACGGCGCCCGTGGGACAGGCATCCCGACATAAGCCGCATTGCAAACATTTCTCTGCCTTTTCAGGCATTTGATTCGGCAACAGACATTCGGTAAAAAAGAAAGCGCCGATGAAGAAAAAAGATCCGTATTTCGGATGGATCAAAAGTCCGTTTTCGCCCATTTTTCCAAGTCCTGCCGCCAGAGCAGTTTCCCGTTCCGCCAAGGGGGAGGAATCTGCAAAGCCGCGAAACAAAGCCGTGCTTTCCCGTTCCTTCAAAAAATCCGTCAGGCGCTCGGAAAGCTGTCTGATATACAGATGATAATCACGTACCTGTGCATAGACGGACAAATTGGTGGTTTTCTGCCCTGCGTAATAGGGGATCAAAAACACAACCACGCTTTGAATCTCCCCGAGAGACTCCTGTAGCCGTTGAAATTTTTCCGGATTCCAAAACGTTACGTGCTCGGGGGAAAGGGCGGCAAAATATTCAATGTTTTCTCTCTCAAAAAATTCCTTTAACATAATTCCCTCCGAGAAAATTTTAACAAAGAACCCTCGTCCCGTCAATTACTTTTTCAAAAAATCAAAATAGGGGTCCCGCGTCTTTTTGCCGAAAAATTCCTCTCGGATGCTGCGTACGCTTTCCGTCTCCCGAATAATTTGCCCCGGCAAGAAGGGAAAAGATGCCAATCCGTACCGCAGAGCATCGGGCGCGTGGGTAATCTCGTGAGGGGTCAAAGCCGCGTCTTCGGTATGCACCGTATCAAACATCAAGCGGGGCAAAGTGCGGAGCAAATTGCGACAAGGGGTAAAAATACCGAAATACGCCCCGTCCTCCCCCGAAGCTCTTAAGAATTCACGCACACGGCGCCAACCGGGAATACGGCTGTTTTCCGCAGGCACAAGCCCCTTCAGACCGCAGCCTGCCATAATATCAAAGCCTGTTTTTCCTACGTCCTGCCGTCTGCCTGCAAGGTCGGGGGAAGCCGCCAAGTATCGAAGTTCCTCCCCGCCCGTCATTTCCACGATTTTCTTTGCCGCCTGGGATAACACCAAATTCGGCTCGTGCAATTCCCGATATACCACGAGGCGACTCCGATCGGGCGGATAGGCAAACCACAGACAGCAGGTCATATCCAGTCCGTAGTCCAGCGCCGCAAATCGATGCCACGACGGGGGAATTTCAAAGGGGGCGATCTCGTGCTTGGTGCGATCGAATTCCGTGAAATACTGTCCCTCAAAGGCATCCCAATCCCCCTCCAGCATTGCCCTTCTGCGCAATGGGGGAAGACTTTCCAGATTGCGTACGTATTCGGGGTTCTCCGAAAGCAAATAGCGGTTGTCGTAGACCGTGGATGGGATAAAAACGTAGTCGTCGGGACTCTCTCCCTCCCGATAATCGCGGTCGATGAAAAGCCGTTTAACCCAAGCGTGCCCGACGCCGCCCGGGTTCATGGTAAAGTACATACGGGGAACGAATTTCTCCCGCATGGCTCCCGACAGACGACAACACTCGGTCATGGCGTAATACTGATTTTCAGTAAACTGCGTTGCCTCCTCCATTCCGATCACCTCGTACGCCTGTCCCTGATACTGCAAGGCATCGGACTCCTCCGCGAGATACCCTAATTTGATACGGGAGCCGTTTGGGAACACAAATTCCTTGGTAGACTCCCGAAAATGAGCAATTCCGTAAAGCCATCGGCGCAGCGGATTGATATGATTTTCCCGCAGTTCGGGAAAACTCCGTCGCAAAAGCAAGATCTGAATTCCTGCATAACGCAAAGCAAGCAATACCAGCTTTGCGCGCATGGCAAAGCTTTTCCCTCCCCCTCTCGCGCCACCGTAAGCAATGCGACGCGCCTTGGCACGAAAAAATTCCTCCTGAGGCGGGAAGGGATGGAGGGATGCCAATAATTTTTCTGTTGCATTCATTTTTCTCTTGACAAACCGTAAAAAAAAGACTAAGATAGTGTCACGCACATGAGCGGAAAAACAGGGGTGCTGTAAAAAGCTGAGATGCGGGAGACCGCGAACCCTCTAACCTGAGATGGATAATACCGGCGTAGGGAGTTTTTATGAGAACCAGATTCGCGTTCGCACGGGACTTCCGTCCTGTGCGAATTTTTGTTTTTGGAGGTTTTGTTATGAACAAAACGAAAAAACTGGTCACCTCGGCAATGCTCATTGCTTTAGGTACCGCAATTTCCTTCGTATCCGAATGGATTCCCTTTCTCAATCTCCCCTTTGGAGGCACCGTCACTTTGGCAAGTCTTTTGCCTTTGGTTCTGATTTCCTATATGTACGGTCTGCGTTGGGGCTTGGGAAGCGCCTTCGTATACTCCCTTTTTCAGATGGCGGTAGGCTTTAAGACCGTATCCGCCCTGTTCCTCCCCGATTCCGATTCTTATATGGGAGCAGGAATCGCCATTCTCATTCTGCTTCTCGATTACGTTCTCGCCTTTACTTCCGTGGGAATTGCAGGAATTTTCCGCAACTGCCTTTCGAAAAAATGGGCGATCGTATGGGGAAGCGTTTTGGGTCTTTTCCTTTGTTACCTTTTCCACGTAATTTCCGGTGCCGTATTCTACGGCGCTTGGGCTGAATGGTTCTTTACGGACAGCGCCGCAAAGGATCTTGCCATTTCCGCCTGGGTTATGAAAACCTTCAGCGGAACGGGACTTGCCATTTGCTACTCCGTAATTTACAACGGCTTGTATATGCTTCCCGAAATGTTCATTACCGCTTTTGCAGGCTTCGCCATTGCAAAAATTCCCATGGTTAAGAAAGGTTAATCCATGACTGACATTTGCCACGTTGTAGGAGCAGGCGATTTTTCGCCTTGGCTTCTATGCCTTACGGAAAACGATTTTCTCATTGCCGCAGATGCAGGATACGACCATCTTGCAAAGGCGGGAATCCTTCCTCATCTTTATATCGGCGACGGTGATTCCCTTGGCTTTATCCCCGAGGGGATCGATACCGTGGTTCTCCCCGAAGAAAAAGATGATACGGATATTCACGCCGCTTTGAAAGAGGGTCTGGCGAGAGGCTTTCGCCGTTTTCGCATCTACGGGGCTTTGGGCGGAAACCGCTTCTCCCACTCACTGGCAAATTTGCAGGTTCTTTCCTTTCTCGCCCAAAACGGTGCGGAGGGAATTTTGATAGACGAGCATTATTCCGTTTCTCTTTTGACCCACGGCACGTATTCCTTTGATTTTACGGGGGGATATTTCTCCCTCTTTGATTTTTCCGGAACGGGACTTGTTTCCGTAACGGGTGCAAAATATCCCTTGACCCGTGCGGCACTGCCACCTCATCAGACCCTCGGAATCAGCAACGAGGGAACGAAAAACACCCTGATTGAAGTGCACGAAGGCAGTTTTTATCTGATTCGCGAGGCATAACTATTCCGCCCATTGAGAACATACGCCGAGACCTGCGATCTCCTCCGTCTCCTGTCCTTGCCAACGCTTGTAATTGGTTTCAAGGAAAAGCTTTGCTCCGTGGAAGGTATCCTTGCAAAACAGCATTTCCTCCGCATATTCCTCGATTTTCAAAAGCGCTCTGTCAACGAGCGCTTTTACTTTTTTGTTCTTAATTCCATACAGGGCTTCCCGATCGGAAAAGCCAAGTGCCAAAGCAAGTCCCGTTACGGTACAAGGCTTCTCATCGTACAATACTTCTCCGCTTTTGCTCAAAATCACATTCCCCTCTTGATCCCGTTTTTCCACTCTGCGGGAAGTAAAATAGGCGCAAATCCTCTTTTTTGCCATGTCCGCATCCATTTTTTTCACGGTCATTCTCCTTTCTTTTTTCGGATTTTACACGAAAGCAACCGTGACACGCAATGACAATCTGTTTACCAAGGGGGCTTCTTTTGCCGTGAACACTGTTTTTTGCTTGACAGACATACGAATTAAAAGTAAAATAATAACATGATTTTCATTAAAAAATGAATCATTTAAGGAGAATTCTATGAAACGAATTTTGTCACTTCTCTGTATGATCGCCGTTTTACTCGGCTCCGTTTCCTGTTCGTCGGGACTTGTAGCACAGCAAACTACGGGAACAGATGCCACTGCCAAAACAAACGAAAAAGTCGCTTCAACCACCGAGGAAGAACCTCAAACGGGGCCCATCGTCTATCCCGAAGGTTTCTCCGTAGGCTATGCGCGCGTTGATATCACTCCCGACAAGCCCTTTAAAATTTATAACGGAACGGGAAAATCCACCCACGACCCCTTGATGCTGACCTGCACTGCCGTATGTGACGGCGAAGGCGTGGCACTTCTTTTCTCCGTTGATACCAAAAATATCAACGAAAGCGTGGCAAACGGCGCAATGAAGCTGCTGGAAGAAAAATTCGACATTCCCGCTTCCCGCGTTATGATCAACGTAACTCACACCCACTCCGCACCCGATTTTAACAGAAACGAAACGGCAGATTGGGTAAATTACGTATACGAACAAATGGTAAAATGCACGGATCGTGCGCTTCGTGATCTAGATCCTGCCGAGGCTTACGTAGGAAAAAGCTTTACCGACGGCATCACCTTTGTGCGACGCTACCTGTACAAAACCACCTCAAAGGGAATCAACCCTTATGCCCACGAAAGTGAAGCAGACACCGAGCTGAGAACCATTCGCTTTGACAGAAAAAACAAAAAAGACGTACTGCTGGTCAACTATCAAACCCATTACGGCGGTGCTACCTCCAAATACAGGAACCAATATTCCGCTGATTTTATCGATCCCTTCAGAAAGACGGTAGAAAAGGATATGGATATGCTTTTCGTATATTACAGCGGTGCCAGCGGAAATTTGAATTTTGATTCTGATCTTCCCAAAGAAAGAAAATATTCCGACTATATTCAGGCAGTCAAAGAGCTTGTAAACGTCACCAAGGATTCCATTTCCAAGGAGGAAAAGGTTGAGACCGGCAAGATCGTTTCCTCTACCAGCCTGTATCCCGGAAAAATTATGCAGGACACTCCGGAACGGATCGCTCATGCTCAGGAAATTATGGGTTATACCAAAAACTCTGCCGAATACTTATCAGCCCTTGGAAAATACGGTATGACAGACCGCGAAGCGGAAGGAATCAACAGACGCTCTAAAAAAGGTGAGGTTCAGAATTTGCCCTTTACCGCAATCTCCTTTGGCGACATCGGTTTCGCCTCCGCGCCTTACGAAATGTTCGACACCAACGGCAAGGAAGTAAGAGACGGTTCTCCCTTCAAAATGACCTTCGTACTTTCCTATACCAACGGCGGCTTCGGATACGTACCCTCTGCCCTTGCCTGGCCCAACAAAGGATATGAAGTATATATCACTTGGTTTGCTCAAGGCAGCGCAGAAGAATTCTCCGGCGAAATGGTTCGTCTCCTGAACGTTTGCAACGAAGGTAAAAATTAAACAAAACACAAAAAAATAGGAAGCGAAATCGCTTCCGATTTTTGATTTATTTTTCGATTCTTTCCCAAGAGGGTTCGTCGGGGAGAATGGTTTCAAAGTGAGCAACGAAGCCCGCTTCCATTTCTCCTTTGTATTTGCCTTCCAAAAAGGCGGGAATCACGTCGCGGAATGCTTCCCAGGACTTTGCCTCCTCGTCGGGGCAGATGGGATAGAACATAGCTCCGTTGAAACGGGCGGCATCGCGGTCACCGGGGGCATCGCCCAGCATCAAAATCTTATCGGGGTCATAATTTCCCTTGAGAGATGCGATGATCTCTTTTTTGTTGCCGCTTTCCTGTCCTTTTACAGCCAAAAGGAGGGGGAACAATCCGTGCTCCTTCCACTCGCGCTCCAAAGCTTCTTCGGGGGTTGCGGAAACGATGACGATATCCGCCACCTGAGAAAGCTTCTCCAGACATTCTCTGACAAAGGGGAAAGGAGGCACGCTGTGGACCATATCACCTACGCGCACGTTTACGTCGTAAGACCAATCCAAAACCGTGCGAAGTTCGGTCAATTCGGGATGCTTTGCCAAATGCTCCTCCAGACCTTGATTGCTCAGGTTTCCGCCTTGATCAATATAATCGCGCAAAGACTGCAAACGGGTCACTTTAAAATTGCGCTCCAAAACCTCACGGCGATTTTCCAAAACGTCCAGAGCGCGGCGCAGAGCCAGCAATCTGTGAATACCGCGGGTTGCAGAATACAGATTGGCAAAATCCCAGGCGTCACGGGCATATTTGGAAACTGCCTGCAAACCGAAATGCTTGATGTACGAGGGGCAGAAACACTCCTTGTGCTTGATTTCCATGGTATCAAACACGCATCCGTCGGAGTCGATACATACCAAATAAGGCTTTGCCATTTTCTCTCTCCTTACAGTTCCAAAAACTTTTCAAATGCAACGGCTACACCGTCTTCATAGTTGGGCGCCGTTACAAAATCTGCAGCTGCCTTGATGTTTTCGGGAGCATTGCCCATAGCAACACCTACACCGCATGCCTTGATGATCTCAAGATCGCTGATGCTGTCACCGATGGCGAGGGTCTCCTCATAAGAAACACCGAGACGGCCCAAAACCTCTTTTACTGCACAAAGCTTATCCAGTCCCTTGTGCAAAAATTCCATGTGCAAAGCGGCACCGGGCTTCGGATGATAAATATAACCGGTTGCGGTAACGCGGTCGTACATTTCCTGCTGAAGCTCTGCAGGGATGTTGTAGATGTTCATTTTCTCAACGCCCATCTTCTTTTGGCGGAAATACTCAGAGGGCTTTTCAACGGAAACGTAAACGCCGTCGCGCATATACCAAAGGTGATGCTCGGGAACAAGAGACCAATTGATGGGCTCTACCATTGCCTTTTCCATATGAACGATCTTATCTGCGGCAATCTCGTTAAACAGACCATGTCCTTCCAAGATCTCGCAAAGCTCTACTGCCTGCTGGCAGGGGATCAGATCCTCGTAAATGCTTTCACCCGTTTCACGGTCGTAAGCTCTTGCGCCGTGAGAGGTGATAAAGTAGCGAAGTCCGGGCAACGTAGCAAGCT
Organism: Eubacteriales bacterium; assembly: GCA_045657125.1. Taxonomy (GTDB): domain Bacteria; phylum Bacillota; class Clostridia; order Oscillospirales; family SIG627; genus RGIG5579. The sequence continues at coordinate 2,828 of JAZOSM010000060.1, read as the reverse complement.
GAGGGGGCATACAATTAAAGGTTCTTCCGGTACAGGGAATTACGTGAACACCCTTTTCCATTGCCTTGTAGATCGCCTGCATATTGCGAGGAGAAATTGCTACCTGGCTGTTACCAAGGACGGTTCCGTCCATATCCATCAAAATCGCGCGAATTTTTTTCATTGTTTATCCCTTTCCATTCTTTAGTAATTTTATTATAGCAGAATATTTTTTGCAATCAATTATAAAAAGAAACAGAAAACATTGCAATTCCAAACATTTTTTGATAAAATAAGATAAGATTTATGTTTGGAAAGGGACTATTTATGGCAGATACGATCGTTTGCGCTCACGAACGGACCCCGAATCCGTCCTTAAAGGAAAGATTGATGCACAGCCACGACAATTTCGAGATCTATTATCTGCTCTCGGGAGATGCGGATTTTTTGGTAGAGGCAACGCGCTACCATCTGCATCCGGGAGATCTTCTCCTGATGCGTAAAGGTGAGGTACATATGTTTCGTCTGCGCTCTGCCGCCACCTACGAAAGAATGCACGTCAATTTTAACCTTTCCGAAATTCTAAGCCGAATGAATCTGACGGATCTTTTGTGCCCGTTTTTGGATCGACCTTTGGGAGCGCTCAATCATTACCCCGCCTCTCTCTTTCCCGAGCGAAACTTTAAACAAGACATGCAGCGCATCTGCGAGGCACAAGAAAAAGACAGATTTTTGTTTCTTCTCCCTCTTTTGGCAGATTTGAAAAACGCTTATGAAACCCTGCGCTCCGCCCCCTCCGTAGCCGTTACGGATCGCGCATCTGCCGTCGTATCCTATATCAACGCGCATTTGGCGGAGGACCTGTCCTTAGAATCCCTTTCGGGCCGTTTTTATTTAAGTCAAAATCACCTGAACCGTATTTTCCGTGCCTCCACGGGTACCACGGTTTGGCGGTACATTACCATCAAGCGCCTTTATTTTGCCAAAGAACTGCTGGATGCAGGAAAAAAGCCTACCGAGGTAGCCACTCTTTGCGGATTCAAAGACTACACCACCTTTTTCCGTGCATACAAAAAACAGTTTAACACCGCCCCGGGGAAAAACGAACCGAAAGGATTTGCATCGAAATCGCAGGAATAGCCTTGCAGAACGGGCTGTTTTGTGATATGATACCATCAAGAAACACATAAGGAGCTTATATGAAATCAGTGCGACGCATCCACACCCTTTCCGCCCTCTGCGCGGCGGGGATGCTCTTTTTCACATTTTTCACCCTCGCCTGGCATTCGGATGCCAAAGGGATAGAATACGGATGGGAAATCCCCGTGGGCGTCAATAACGGCTTGCTAAGCACCGTTGCCGACTGTGTTTGGATGATTGCCCCCTTTCTTCTTTTGGCGGCATCTCCCCTTTTCCTGAAGAAAAAAACAAGACGTTTGGGCATTCTTCTTTCCTGTCTGCCCATGACCCTTTATGCGATTTTGCGCGTTCCCTCATTTTTGGAGGAAAAGACCCACGGCACTTTGTTCGTCACGATGCTGGGAATTCTCCTGATCGGCGTTTTTTCCGCTTTTGCAGCATTTTTGCCCGATGCGAAAAAAATTGCACCCGTTATGATTTTCTCTTATTTGGGAATTGAGCTTTTGCTCCTCTTTTTATCCGCGTTGCTGCAAGAAAAATATTCGTTTTTCTATTTTTCACAGCTCTTGCCTATGGGGCACTCCTCTTACTTCCGCTATTCCTTTTTTGCAATTTCCCCATTCTCCTACTATTTCTTTTACGCACTTTCTCTGGGACTTCGTATGCTCCCCGTAAGGATGCTCCCCGTAAGGAAAATCGAAACCCGGAAAGAACCTGCCCCCGTGATCGACCCCGTTCAGAGCACCGAGGAAAACGGCACCTCTGAAGATGAGGAGGACGAGGAAGACTATTCCTCCCTGTCTTTGGAAGATCTCGGTATTCAACGATAAAACCCGAAAGGATAACGACAATGAAATTAGAATTTGGCTACGGAAACGGCGTTCAGGAAGTGGTACTGGACGAAAAAAATCTGATGGACGTTTTGGTCTCCAACGATATCCCCCACGAAAGACGGGATGAGGATGCCGTGCGCTTTGCGCTGGAGCATCCCATTGGAAAAGAACGTCTTTCTACCTACGATCTTACGGGAAAGCGCATCGCCATTGTAACCAGCGACATTTCCCGTCCTCTCCCCAGCTACCGCATTTTGCCCGCATTGCTGGACGAGCTTGCAGCGGCAGGCGCCAAGGAGGAAGACATCACCGTAGTTCTTGCGCTGGGATCCCATCGCAAGCATACCGAAGAAGAAAAAATCGCCCTTTGCGGAAAAGAGGCTTACAACCGCGTTCGCTGTATCGACTCCACCCCCGAGGACTGCGTTCATTTGGGAACCACTGAAAGAGGAACCCCCGTGGATATTTCCCGCGCGGTGGCGGAGGCAGATTTCCGCATTTGCCTTGGCAACATTGAATTCCACTATTTTGCAGGCTATTCCGGCGGAGCGAAGGCAATTATGCCCGGTGTTTCCACCCCTGCCGCCATTCAGGCAAACCACCGTATGATGGTCTCCCCCGATGCCCACGCAGGAAAACTGGAGGGCAATCCCATCCGCGAGGATATTGAGGAAGCGGGAGAGATTTGCGGTGTTGACTATATCGTCAACGCGGTACTGGACGAGCACAAGCACATCGTTTACGCGGTAGCAGGCGACGTAACCGAGGCGCACCGTGACGGATGCCGCTATCTGGACCGTATGTACCGCAAGAATCTGAAGGAGCGCGCTGACATCGTTTTGGTTTCTCAGGGCGGCGCACCCAAGGATGCAAATT
>JAZOSM010000059.1:0-12428 GCA_045657125.1 Eubacteriales bacterium | reverse complement strand
ATTATGGAGGAGTCAAGCAGTACGTTTAAAATGAGTGAAAGCGGTATGCTTTCCGTTTCGGATTCTCCGGAATTCGGCGGTCAGCAAGCTCTCCTGCTTCAGCTTGAATATCTTTTGATCAGCCTTATTCGGAAACTTTCTCACGAAAAAAGTTCCAACATCGTCTTTTTCAGCGATGAAAATTTCCATGCCGAAATCGCAAACGCTATCTTGAGATACTTAAGAGAAAACATACACAAGCAAATCACTCTCGCAGACGTCTGTGATCGTTTTAACTACTCTCGCTCCTTTATCTGTAAAAGTTTTAAAGAACAAACCGGCGAATCGTTGATTACCTGCTTCAACCGATTAAAATCCCAAGAAGCAACGAGACTTTTAACCGAAACAAACAAAAGCATCACGGACATTGCAGTATGTCTTGGCTTTCGCGAAACCAAATATTTTGACTCCGTATTTAAAAAACACTACGGAATTACACCTGTTCAATACCGCGCCGAAGCGAAAAAAATAAAATAAATTTTTTGGAGGATCATTATGTATTACGCAAAACCCATTGACGGAAAAGAATTCCAAGCAAGAATAGACGCACTCCGTGCAAAAATGGCCGAAAACGGCATCGATATCATCGTAGGATATTCCAACTTGTTGGAAATTGCAATCGTTCGCTATTACTGCGGCTTTGCTCCCGTCAATGAAAACTCTGCCATCGTTATCCCTGCCGAAGGCGAAGTAATCGTTTGCAGCGGTCAGGCTTCTTACGACTATTGCCAGGTAGAAAACAAACTGCCCAACAGCCGCATTGCTATTCTTCCCGAAATCGGTGAAGTTAGCGGTTTCGAGTATGATACCGAGGGTCAGTTAGACTTTGAAGAACTGTTTAAGCAAGTAAAAGCGGAGCATCCCGGTGCAAAGAAAGTCGGCTTCATCGGAAGATTGATCTTCCCTGCCATCATTATGAACAAGCTGAAGAAAGTATTCTACGAGGCTGAAATCGTTGACTGCGACGATATCCATTACGAGCAGAGAATTCGCAAGAGCCCTGCGGAAATCGAAATCTTGAAAACCAACTGGGAAATGACCACCAAACTTTTTGAAAACGTAGTTCCCAGAATTGAAAAAGGCATGACCGAAAGACACATCGAAGGTATGTTCGAAGCCGAAATGATGACCCTTGGTGCAGAAAGCTACGTTCAGGCATTTTCTCCCATGGTTGCAACCGGTCCCAAGAACTCCTTTATCAGTATGTGCAAAAACACGATGCGTCAAATTCAGGAAAATGAAATCATTAACCTTGCCGCAGGTGTATGCTACGAAGGTTACAACGGTATTTGCTGCAGTCCTCTGGTTCTCGGCGAAATCCCCCAGAAGATTACCGACGCTGTTCTCTGCGCTTATGATGCACTGAACGAAGCAAGTGCAAAAATGATCCCGGGTACGCCTTGCGATGTCGTGCTGAACACCTATACCGATTACCTGACCAAATACGGTTACATTGACTATTGCCCCTACGGAAGCCTTCACAGCACCGGTATGCTTGAGTGCGAAGCACCCGTATTCTCCGTAAACAACAAGCGCATCATCGAAGAAGGCATGGCAATTTGTATTGACGCATACTTCAAAGGTATGGAATGGGGTTCCTTCCGTGTTGAAGACTGCTACCTCATCACCGCAAACGGTGCTCAGCGCATGACCACCTATAACGACAAGGCAATTCCTCAGATCTTCAAGAAATAAGGAGTAGAAAAATGGAAAAAGGCAAGAAAAACTGGGTCTTCTGCGACGGTTATCTCCCACCTCACGGCAACAACCCCGATTTCGAGGGTCACGAAGCTTTGATGCTTACCAACCTGAACGAAGAAAAAGCAAAAATCGAACTCACGTTTTTGTTTGAAGATAAGGATCCCGAAAAAGGAATTTTCGTGGAGCTTGACGGAATGAGAACCACTTGCATCCGCCTGGATCATCCTCTTGGAGAGCGCGGATTGATGTTGGGCGAATCCGTTCAGTACACCGTTTGGGTTCAAAGCGACCTTCCCATTTGCGCCTGCTTCGGAAGACTTGACGTAAGACAGACCAACATGGCTTACTACAGCGTAGAAGGTTATTCTTTCTAAACCCATAATTCGAAAAGGTGAATCATATATGAATCAAAGAATTTGGAATATCAAAGCGGATGACACTCCTGTCATCCGCTTTGCCGCAGAAGAATTTGCAAGACTCATCTCAAAAATGGATCCCAACTGTACGGTTGTTCTTAACAAAAACGAAGATTTCCCGAACAGTGAGTTTCTTTCCATCGGTGTCGAAACATGTTGTTCCCGCAAACCCGAAACTGCTGATACACGGATCGATGATGCCATCTGTATTGACGTTAAAAACTGCAGCGGAAGCATTTGCGGTGCAAACGAACGCAGTGTTTTAATCGCGGTTTATCGCTTTTTCCGCGAAGCAGGATGCGTTTTTGTTCGTCCCGGCAGAGCAGGAGAATACGTTCCTCAAAAAAATTCCGCAGAACTTGCGGTCGATGTTTGCGAAACTCCCGCCTATCGCCATCGCGGTCTCTGCTTGGAAGGCTCCAATTGCTACGAAAACGTAGTTGATATGATCGATTGGGCTCCTAAATTGGGATATAACGAATTTTTCACCCAATTGTTCCGCCCCGCTTGGACCTTTAAACGTTGGTACGAGCACTATAGCAACCCGGAATTTACCCCGTCGCCGATCTCCAACGAAACCATCGACTCCTTCGTTCGAGATTTTGATCGTGAAATTGCTTTGCGCGGTCTGCAGCATCAGCGCATTGGGCATGGATGGGGATCAAAAATTCTCGGAATGATCAGTGGCGCTTGGCACGAATTAAACCGTGATGACGAGGTAATCCCCGGCAGAGAAAAACTTATTGCAACCATTGACGGCAAAAAATGCTTGTTCAAAGGTTCGGGAATTGATACGAATCTTTGTTACTCCGATCCTGAAGTACAGGAACTTTTGGTAAACGAAGTTGCGACCTACGCAAAAGAAAATCCCGACGTGCACTACGTTCATTTTTGGTTTGCCGACACGGTCAACAATCAATGTGAATGCAAAAGATGCGCAACTGCACGTCCTTCCGATCACTACGTAAAAATTCTCAATATGATTGATGAACGTTTGACCAAAGAGGGGCTGGATACCAAGATCGTTTTCTTGATTTATTTGGATTTGCTTTGGGAGCCCGAAAAAGAAATCATCAAAAATCAAGATCGTTTCGTACTTCTTTATGCACCGATTCGAAGAAGCTACTCCGTTCCCATGGCATCCGACGATCAGAAAACCGAGCCTCCTTTCAAACGCAACGGATTCGTACCCACCCCCGGTGCCGGTGATACGCTCCCCTATCTGCACTCCTGGCAAAAAATGTTCCACGGTGACAGTTTCATTTTTGATTATCACTATATGTGGGATTATTTCAACGACCCGGGTTGTTATAAAAGCGTGCAGATTATGGCAAAAGACGTAGAAGATTTTCGTTCTCTCGGTTTAAACGGTATGATGAGCTGTCAAAATATGCGCGTATTTATGCCGAACGGTCTCGGAATGAACATTATGGGTGTTGCGCTTTGGACCGGAAAAGAAGGATTTGACCAAAATGCAGATTCTTACTTCTCTGCCTGCTATGGAAAAGACGGCGCAAAGGTAAAGCAATTCTTATCCACGCTGTCTGATTTGTACGATCCCACCGTGCTCCGCGGAGAAACTCCTGTAAAAAGCCAAAAGAATGCAGAAAACTATTCTAAAATCCCACTTTTAATCAACGAGTTTGATTCAATCATCGAAAAGAATCTTCAAGAAGCCGTCGACGTTCAGCTCAGATCTTGGGAATGTCTGCAATTCTACACCGGGCTTTGCCGAAAAACAGCAAAAGTTTTGCTTCTTGCCGCCAATGGTCAAAAAGAAGAAATGGATGCTGCTTGGGCAGAGGCACGAAATTTTGCTTGCAAAAATGAAGCAAAATTCCAAAAGGAATTTGACGTTTTCGAGTTTATTCTTGTGTGGGAAAGTAAAATCCTGAACCGCATTAAGGAACAGGAAGAATCATTTATTGAATAAGGAGAAATACTATGGGTATTATGACTGTAAACGGCGTGGTAAAAAAAGAAGATCTCGGAATTACCACTCCCCACGAACACGCTCTTATTGACATTAGCATTCAATATTTCGGCGACCGTACTCCCGGTTCCGTCGGCTGGGATGCCAAGGTTGCTCCTCAGTATTACGATGCCCTGATGGCGAATTGCTATGAATTACGCGACAATCTTTTGCTCGATGATCACGATCTTGCAATTGAGGAGATCTCACGCTTTACCAAAGCAGGTGGAAAGACTTTCGTTGACGTTACCATTGACGGAATCGGCAGAGACGTTAAATTTCTTAAGAAACTCGCCGACAAAACAGGAATGAACGTGGTTACCTGCTGTGGATATTACACCTATGATGCTCACCCCGAAAGAATTAAAAGCATGTCTGTAGAAGAAATTGCCGACGTTATGATTAAAGAATTAACCGAGGGAATTGACGGTACCGACATTAAAGCAGGTATCATTGGTGAAATTGGAACCAGCACCGAAGTCAATCCCGAAGAAATTCGCGTTTTAAAGGCTTCCGCCATTGCACACAAGAAAACAGGCGCGCCGATTATGGTACATTTGAGCCCTTGGGCGCAGCACGGCATCTTCGTTATCGACCTTTTGGAACAAGAGGGTGTCAAAGCAGAAAACATCGCAATTTGTCACACCGATATTCTTCTTGACGTAGAGGATATGAAGCGCATTATGGATCGCGGTGTTTATTTGGAATTTGATAATTTCGGCAAAGAATACCCCATCCCCTGCGCATATGGCAGATTCCCAACCGACGCAGAAAGAATGGAGGTTTTCTACCAGTTAATTGATGCAGGATACGCTGACAGAATTCTGGTTTCATGCGATATTTGCTTGAAGAAGCTTCTTGTAAAGCACGAAGGTCCCGGCTATGCACATTTCGTAACGAAAATTGCTGATATGATCCGCGAAAAGTACGATAACGCAGAGGAAATTCTTGAAACTGTTTTGGTGAAAAACCCCGCAAAGTATTTAGATAATCCTCTTCTCGATGCATAAGGAGAAACTGACGTGAAATGGTTTGAAACATACTCATCAAACACTCTCGGTGCCGGCGGAAATCAGTTGATTTTCAGTACCGAAGGAAATGAGATGACCGGTAGAATTTACTATAAAATTTTTGCCGGTGGAACCTACAACTATTCCCTTTTGTTTTCAAACATAATGGACAGCACCTATAAATTTGGTGAAGAAAGCTGTTGCAATAAAATTTGCGATGAGTGGGACCTTTTAGAAGCAAAGATTGGCATTTGTAAAGCAACCGATGTCGAGATTGCCGGAGAAGTCAATAACTTTGTTCAACTCACCTTTGCAGGACAAATTTCAAAGCACGTAATGCCCGCTGAATTTTTCACTTCCGATCCTGTTGAAATTAAAGCGGATAAGGGTGATTTTCTTTGCTTTGAGGTTCGTTACAAAGGAGATATGCTCCCCTATCATTGGGAATCCATACTCCCCGTATTCACACTGCAAAACGGAAAATTTGTTCCCGACAAAAGGGTACCTTTTCCCGGAATGATCGGTTGCGATCGAAAGGTAAAGAAAAAAATCGGTTTTCTCGGTGATTCCATCACCCAAGGCGTAGGAACTCCTTCCAACGCATACACCCATTGGAACGCACTTTTGAGTGATGCGATCGGAGAAGATTACGCTTACTGGAATCTGGGTATCGGCTACGGAAAAGGGCAAGATGCCGCCAGCGACGGCGCTTGGCTATTTAAAGCAAAGCAAATGGATGCAGTGGTTGTAGCATTCGGCAGCAATGACGTTGGCCGCGGAAGAAGCGTTGAGGGTATGCAAAAAGATTTCACCGCCATTGTAGAAAAATTAAAGGCGGCAGGAATCAAAGTTTTTCTTATTTCCGTACCTCCATTTGATTGGCAGGATGATTTTTTGGTCCGTTGGAACGGAATCAATGAATTTTTAATCAATCACTTATCCCGCGAAGTTGACGGCTTTTTCAACATTGCACCACTTTTGGTGGATTACTCTCAATGGGAAGGAAAGTCTAAATACGAAAAACATCCCAACGAAGAAGGATGTCGAATTTGGGCAGAAGCAATGCTTCCGATTTTCCGTGAATTTCTAAAAAAAGTTTAAAATACGAGCAAAAAAGACTGTGTTAAATACACGGTCTTTTTTGTCAAATTCTTGATTTTCGCAAAGGATCATGATATAATATGTTGATTAAGTGTATAAATTTATAAAGCAAATCATAACTTTGATTAGAAAAGAGAGATTGTTATGAAAATCATTGACGTTTTAAAATCGAACAAGCTCAGTCTATCTTTTGAGGTTTTTCCTCCAAAAACCGAAAGCAATTTTGAAAGCGTTAAAATTGCAGTTGAAGAAATCGCTACGCTTCGCCCCTCTTTTATGAGCGTAACATACGGCGCAGGCGGCGGAACCAGCGAATATACCCTGGAAATAGCAAAAAACATTAAAGCGCTTCACGGAGTACCGACTCTTGCACACTTGACCTGTGTATCTTCTACCCGACAGACGGTAAAAGAAAAAATTAAGCTGATCCGAGAAGCAGGAATTGAAAATATTATGGCACTTCGCGGTGATATCCCCGCCAATCTTCTTGAGGCAGACAGAAGCCTGTGGGATTACACCCACGCCACCGACTTAATATATGAACTGAAAGCAGAAAATCCCGATTTTTGTATCGGCGGTGCTTGTTATCCCGAAATCCATCCGGAGAGCAGCAATCAGAAAGAAGATATCAAATACTTAAAAGAAAAGGTTGAAGCGGGCTGCGAATTTCTTACGACCCAAATGTTTTTCGACAACAATTTGCTTTACAACTTTTTATATAAAATTCGCGAGGCAGGTATTACCGTGCCCATTATCCCCGGCATTATGCCCATTACCAATGCCAATCAAATATCAAGAGCCATTCAACTTTCCGGCTCCTTTATGCCTCAGCGTTTCAAAAGCCTCGTGGACAAATTCGGATCTGATCCCGATGCAATGAAACAAGCGGGTATTGCATACGCAACCGATCAAATCATTGATCTGTATGCAAACGGAATCAACGGAGTACACGTATATTCCATGAACAAACCCGATGTAGCTTCCAAAATCCAATCCAACCTTTCCGATATTTTAGGCAAATGATCTCCCCTGTTTTTATTGCAGAATGCAAATTGCCCCCCATTTGTGAAAATGAGGTTTTGCGTTATGCAGGTGATCAAACTTCGAGTCCCGAGATCATTTCCATTCTCAAAGAATGCCTAAAAGAAAGCGGTGACAGGTTTAACACAAAGGTGGCTTATCGAATTTTCCCCATCGAAAGAACGACGAACATCCTTAAGATCGGTTCTCTTTTGCTTTCTTCCAAAAGTCTCAAAAAAAACTTGGAAAGCTGCGAACAAGTCATAATATTTGCCGCAACCGCAGGACTTGAAATTGATCGTCTGATCACCAAATATGCAAAATTATCCCCTGTGCGTTCATTGATGTTTCACAGCATCGGTGCTGAACGTGTAGAGGCCTTGTGCGATGCTTTTTGTAACCAAATTACAAAAAACGAAAGCCTCGTCACGGTACCGCGTTTTAGCCCCGGCTACGGAGATCTGTCTCTTGAGGTACAAAAAGATATTTTGACCCTTTTAAATGCAAACAATACCATAGGCATCGGACTTAACGAGAGCTTGATGCTTTCCCCGTCTAAATCCGTAACGGCTTTCGTGGGGATCAATCGATAGAAAGAATGAGAACGATATGTTATTTAAAGATTTTCTGAAACAAAATATTGTCGTACTGGACGGCGGAATGGGAACCCTTTTGCAGGAAAAGGGCTTGATCCCCGGTGAACTTCCTGAGCGATGGAACATTACACACCCCCAAATAATCCAAAGTATTCATACCGCTTACCTAGATGCAGGAAGCAACGTTATTTCAACCAATACCTTCGGCGCTACTTCTTTAAAATTCAATGATGCAGAACTCGAGCAAATCATCTTCGCTGCAGTTAAGAATGCAAAAGAAGCCATTGCAAAATCCCGCACAAACAAAGAAACCTTTATTGCTTTTGATATCGGCCCTACGGGAAAACTTCTGAAGCCTTTTGGCGATTTGGATTTCGAAGAGGCAGTTTCCATCTTCAAAAAAAGCATCTCAATGGGTGTAAAAGCAGGTGTCAATCTGATTTTCATCGAAACAATGAATGACAGCTACGAAACAAAAGCAGCTCTCCTCGCCGCGAAAGAATCTTGCGATTTACCCGTTTTGGTTTCCAATGCATTTAGCGCTGACGGAAAACTTATGACCGGCGCTTCCCCCGAAGCAATGGTAGCAATGCTCGAAAGTATGGGAGCTGATGCGATTGGTGCAAACTGCTCTTTGGGCCCCAAACAATTAAAATGCATTGCGGAAAAATTGATTGCCGCAGCATCCGTTCCCGTTCTTTTAAAGCCCAATGCAGGTCTGCCAAAAATTGTAAACGGCAAAACCGTCTTCGATGTGAATGCAAAAGATTTTGCACTTGAAATGTCGAAAATTGTAGATCTTGGAGTTCGGCTTGTTGGCGGCTGTTGCGGAACAACTCCCGAATACATTGCAGAAGTTAACGAAGTCGTAAAAAGCAAGACCTTTCTTCCGATTACTGAAAAAAACAATACAGTAGTATCTTCTTACAGCCACGCTGTCACCTTTGAGAATAATCCCATTCTGATCGGCGAACGAATCAATCCGACCGGAAAAAAGCGTTTCAAACAAGCACTGCTCGAAAACGATATTGGCTATATTCTCGGCGAAGGTGTAAAACAAAAAGAAGCAGGTGTACATATTCTCGACGTTAACGTCGGTCTCCCTGAAATTGACGAAGCAAAGGTACTGACCGATGCTGTGTGTGAGCTTCAGGCTGTTGTTGATCTTCCTTTGCAAATCGATACCGCCAATCCTTCTGCTATGGAACAAGCCCTTCGCCGTTATAACGGAAAAGCAATGATAAATTCCGTTAGCGGAAAATCGGAAAGCATGGACCAGGTTTTCCCTCTGGCAAAAAAATACGGCGGTGTTATCGTTTGTTTAACCTTGGATGAAAACGGAATTCCGAATTCAGCTGAAGGCAGAATTGCCATTGCTGAAAAAATATTGAATAAAGCGGCTCAATACGGCATAAATAAAAAAGATTTGATTTTTGATACCTTGGCTCTTACCATCAGTGCTGATTCCAAAGCAGCGTCGGAAACCTTAAAAGCTCTGCGCTACATCAGAGAAGTCTTGAACTGTCACACATCTCTTGGCGTTTCCAATATTTCTTTTGGACTGCCCACAAGGGATGCCATCAACGGTACGTTTTTTGCCATGGCTCTGCACAGCGGTCTTTCTGCTGCAATTATGAACCCTTTTTCCGTTGATATGATGAAAACCTACTTTGCTTTTCGCGCTTTGAACGGACTGGATGAAAATTGCGCGGACTATATCGCGCACGCCGACCAATTTCAAACCGTTGAAATTGCCGCCTGCACAAAAGAAATCAAAGAAACCAATGCAAACGATCTCCAAAGCGCAATTTTGAAAGGCTTTTGTGACAAAGCTCGCGAATTAACAGATGCACTTTTAAAAGAAAAAGCACCTTTGGAAATCGTAAATTCTGACATCATTCCCGCACTGAACAAGGTTGGGGTAGGATTCGAAGAAAAACGCATTTATCTCCCCCAGCTTCTTATGAGTGCGGAAGCCGCCAAAAGCGCATTCGAAGCCATCAAACTTGCAATGAAAGATACGGAAACACAAGCAAAGAAAGTAAAGTTCGTCCTTGCCACCGTAAAGGGAGACATTCACGACATTGGCAAAAACATCGTAAAACTTTTGATGGAAAATTACGGTTATGACGTGATTGATTTGGGCAAGGACGTTGCTCCCGAAATCTTTGTAGCAAAAGTTATGGAGACGAAAGCTCCTTTCGCAGGGCTTTCTGCATTGATGACCACTACGGTTCCCGCAATGGAAGAAACCATTCGACTGCTTCAAAAACAGGCTCCTTGGTGCAAAATTATTGTTGGCGGCGCCGTTCTGACCGAAGAATATGCAAAAGCCATCCACGCCGACTTTTATGCTCCCGATGCAATGGCAGCTGTCAGATGGACCGAAGAAAATCTATAAATATAGCTAAACAAACACACGATTGAGAGATTTCATGAAAAAGAAAATTTTATGCCTGATATTGGCAACAGTTTTTATAATCCCGCTTCTTACAGCGTTTCGTTCTGTATCCGCCCGAAGTTTTATTACAAGCGCATCAAATGCTTCGGGAAGCGATTATACCGATAATAAAAAACTTGCCGATACACTGACGGCAATCTTCAAAGGTGATATTGATCTCTATTCCACGCAAGCATGCACCAAAGAAATTACTTTACCTTTGGGATCAAGCTTATCTTCAAGTTCCTATTTCGTTAAAAACAAAACCACAGGCACTGTTTTACAAGGGTGGCAATGCTACATATACGGAAACGCAGTCTATAACAGACTGTTTAACGAGGTCGTACAAAACGGCTCTGCTCTCGTAAACTCCAAAATTGTCATTACCGGCGGAAAATCAAGTGTTTCCTACTCCCTTTTCCAAAATGCCGGTGTGCGCTGCGGCGCTTATATCCGAACAACACCAAACAAAAACGGCAGCTACACGGGAAGCACGGGACATTCCATCATCGTGCTTGCCTATAACGAAAGCCACATCACCTACCTTGAAGGAAATGCCAACGGAAACGGACTGGCGCGAATCACAAAAGAAACTTGGTCTGAATTCAATTCAGGTGAGCTTTCCGGTCGTTCCCGATACATTTGTCATGTAGTTCAGCCTACCGATGAAAAATTCGATGAGTTCTATCCCCTTGACAATCACACCCACGAATTTTCCATTGATTTCGAAACCAAGCATCCTCACAAAGAATACAAATATTGCGCCTGCGGCTATAAAACCTACACACAAAACACAAAAACCGTCGAAAGTTGTGTCGATTGTTTCCCTCCCCAAAGTGACAATCCCGATGACTACGATTGTCCCACGCGTACATTAAAATACAGTTCAGGCTCGGATCTTATGAGCGGAACCGACGTTGCCTGGGTGCAAGCAGTTTTGTTCCGACTTGGGTATTCCGTCACCATTGACGGAAAATACGGTTCAGGTTCCTGCGAATTGATCAAAAGCTTTCAGTCCGAAAACGGTTTGACCGTGGACGGTCAATGCGGTCCCGCTACAATAGCAAAGCTTTTAGAAATGTGGGAGAAATGCAAGCACGTGCACAGTTACACCTACACGTACGACACAAAGCACCCCCATAAAGAGTTCAAAATTTGTGAATGCGGTAACCAGGGTTACACAGGCGCAACAAAAATGATAAGCACCTGCGCAGAATGCTATCCCGTCGGCAGCGCCACCATCACCACGTTCACAAGCAAAGCACACCCTCAAACTCCGTTTAAGATTTCATGGAATCCTGCAAACAACGCAAAAGAATACAAAGTAAAATACATTGATCGAACAGGATCCGAGCATTTGCTTTTGTCAACAACCGCGACAACTGCTGAAATCACGTTTTCTATTGAAGGAAATTACTATGTATTTATAGAAAGCGTCGGAATCAACGGTGATAAAAAGCAAAGTGAAAAGCAAAGCCTCGAAGTATGCCACACCTACAAGAACGAATCCTCCGCAAAATGCACCGTGTGCGGCTATGATAAGCCAACCTACACACCCGGTGACGTAGATGGAATAGCAGGAATCGGAATTGACGATGCGATTTTCCTTCTGTTTGCAATCAACTTCCCCGAATCTTACCCCGCAAACCAACCCATGGACTTTGACGGCAACGGAAAACTGGAAATTGACGATGCAATTTACCTGCTGTTCCACGCAAACTTCCCCGAAAGTTATCCCTTGCATTAATTGGTAGGGAATTTTTCACAAACTCTTGACACGCAAAAAACCGCGTGATATAATTTCTTGTAACGTTGATGGAGAGAGTATCGAAAAATTAGCTTTCTCAGAGAGCCGATGAGGGTGGAAATTCGGCAGAGCCTTTTCGAGAAAAACACTCCGGAGTTTGCGGAAGAAAGCCTTTGGGTGATTAGAACCGCACGTTCATCCCGTAAGGATGCAAATGAGAGGACCTTTTTGGTCAATTTGGGTGGTATCGCGGAAGTTTTACCTTTCGCCCCATATTTGGGGCGAACGGTTTTTTGTTTTCTCTCCCCATAAAACCAAATGAAAAGATGATACTATTATACGGAGGAAAAAATTATGCTGAGAACTCACACTTGTAATGATTTGAG
>JAZOSM010000058.1:0-12714 GCA_045657125.1 Eubacteriales bacterium | reverse complement strand
TCCCCCACCAAAAACCACACAACGCAAGATGTGAGGTTTTTTTACCCCCGCTATCTCTTGAAAAATATTGTATAAACCGATATAATAAACGTGTTGATAACACTTTACAGAATAGAGGCGCGTATATGAAGATTCTTTCTTTTGTTTTTGCCGTGATTTTGATTGGATCTATGTTTCCCTGCGTGCAGGCAGTGGAAGAAACAAAGCCAACTCCCATCACCAGCGTTGAGGAGCTTGTGGCAATTGGTGAGCATCCTACGGGAAATTATATTTTGATGAGTGATCTTGACCTTGCGGGTATTTCTTGGCAGTGCATTGATTTTGGCGGCACCTTTGACGGAAACGGTCACGCTCTTTTGAATCTGGAACTTTCTGAGCCGGGTGCTGAAAGCGCAACCTCTTATGACGGAAACTTGAAAAGCTATGAAACGTATTTTGCAGGATTTTTCGGGTTGCTTCGCAACGCTACCGTCAAAAATCTGCATCTTTTAAACGTTCGCGGTCTTGTGAAAGCGGATACCCCTTTCTTTCTCGGCGGTCTTGCTGGCTATAGCCTGGATAGTACCATCACAGGTTGCACGGTCACGGGATGTATGGAACTTCGTGCTTATGACAGAATGTTTGGTATTGGCGGTTTGGTAGGTTATGGCAGCGGTACCGTTCAAAATTGCAAGGTGGATGTAACCTTGGTTTGTACCGATACGGATTCCAAAACCAAAGACGAGCAGTTTATGGGTGGTGTCTTTTCAACAGGATATATGGACGTTTCGGATTGTGAGATTATCATCGACGGCTATAGTTCGGAATACGGCTATGCTCACAATGGCGGTATTACGGGTATGTATATGCGTAAGCCCCTCGGTCTGAATTATGCGGGAAATCTTGTGGATAATACCATCAAAGGAAAGATCACCTTTTTTGAATGTAATAACAATCGGCGCGCCTACTGTGCCGCTGAAGCAGGGGAGAAATTGGGCGGTTATAAGCGCATCTCCAATACTTGCGATTTTATCCGTGACGAACGTCGAACCTACGATGTTGAATTGAGACCCGAGATGTGCGCCGAGCCTGTATACGTAGAAACTGTAACCCCCTCGGGATGTAATACCTACGGCTATTCGGAGTATGCCTGTACCCTTTGCGGTTATACTTACCGCGACAATTTCTCTCTTTTTAAGCACGAGGTAACCAAATGGTCTGTCGTTGAAGAAGCAACTACCACCAAAGAAGGCTTAAGTAAGGGGAATTGTGACCATTGCGGTGAGACGTTTACGCGTTCTGAACCTGTAATTGTACAGCAGAATGCAGAGGCTTCCACTACTACGGAGCATGAAATTTTGATTACAAATTCCCAAACAACTACACAACAAGCAGATAAATCTTCCGTTGGCGGTGTAGTCCTTTTAATTGCCTCCGGGGCGGTTGTCCTCCTGTGCTGTATATTACTCCTCAGAAAGAGATAATTTTAAGCAAGTGGTTTCTTGTAAGAAGCCACTTGCTTTTTTTATTTTGCTCTGTTATAATCAAATTGTTCTAATTAAACGAAAACTCCGGATAACAGTTGGAAGAAAATCGTATGGACCGGAAACGTTTTGCACGACGATGATGCAGTGATGATTACCGCTGACCTCGGCGGTCACGTCAGAACGCGCGGAGCCGATATGTCCGAAGATACTACGATTCCCTTGATTGTTTTGGATCGCGGCTTAATTTCGATTTGCTTTGCGTAAATATTAAGGATATTGCTCCTACCGTCACGTCTCTGCTCGGAGTAAGCGCAGATGAAGACCGGGAGGGAGAATGATTATTAAAACAAGAATAGGAAGGTGTTGTTTTGGGAAAGTCTACGGAATTTTTGTATTTGAATGAAGAAGACATTATTAAAGCAGGTGCTTTGGACGTTGCTCGTTGTATCGACGTTGAAGTGGAAATCTTTCGTCTTTTGAGCACGGGAGATTACGTAATGGGCGGAGACAAGAGAAATTCTCACGGAATTGCAATGAAGTTTCCGAAAGAAAGCGAATTTCCCAATATGCCGGTGGATGGTCCCGACCGTCGTTTTATGGCAATGCCCGCTTATGTTGGCGGTAGATTTAACGTAGCAGGTCAGAAGTGGTATGGTTCCAATATCATCAATCCTCAGAGAGGTTTGCCTCGCTCCATTTTGATGGTTATGCTCAACGACGTAGACACTTGTGAGCCAATTGCTCTTATGTCGGGCAATCTGATCAGCTCTGTTCGTACCGGTTGTGTTCCCGGTGTTGCAACCCGTTATCTTGCAAACCCCGATGCCAAGGTTTGTGCTTGCATTGGCGCAGGTCCTGTCAGCAAAGCTTGCTTCGAAGCTATTGCCCTGGAAGCAAAATCCTTGGAGGAGATCATCGTTTGCGATTTGGTTTTGGAAAAAGCAGAGACTTTTGCTAAAGAAATGGCAGAAAAATACGGCATTCGCGGTATTGCCTCCACCAATCTTGAAGAAACCGTTCGCGCGGCAGATTTGATTAGTGTTGCCGCTTCTTCCGTGAAGCCTGTTAATATTTCCAACGATTGGCTGAAGCCCGGTAGCGTAATTATGTTTACCGGTCGTTGCAACATTGATGAAGCATATTTCTCCTCTGCCAAGATCATTTGGGATAATGCAAAAATGCATGAAGTTTACTATGACGAGCATTTGATGTTGCCCGAAAACGAACGCTTTATCAACGGTATCGGTGTACAGGCATACAGAATGATGTATGAAGGAAAACTTCCTCCCATTACCGAGGCTACGAGCCTTGGTGACGTTATTTGCGGTACCAAAGAGGGAAGAACCTCTCCCGAAGACCGTATTTGCTTCGTTACCGGCGGTATGCCCGTTTGGGATGTGGGCTGGGGCTATGAGCTTTATACCAAGGCAAAGGAGCTTGGCTTGGGTCAGACTTTGAAACTTTGGGACGATCCCTATCTTGCATAAATAATAGAAAAGCACTTGACATTTGTTGCCAAGTGCTTTTTTTGCATTTTTTCTCATAATGGTTGAAAAAACGTTTTTTTGTGGTACAATATAACAAAGGATGGTGATATTATGACTTTTTCAGAAGCTGCTAAAATTCTTGAAATTTCCGAGTTCCCCGAAGAAATGGATGAAATTTACGAAAACTTGACAAAAAGCGGCGAGAAACCCTTTGACCGCGAAATGCTGATTCGTTTGCAGGAAAGATTTAATCTTTTTGACGATTACTACGATGCGGTTTTGGAAGGCTACGACGATTTGGTGGCAAGAGACGAAGCAAGACGCGTTTGGGCATATACTGCCGCAGTTTATGGTTTGACTCACAAGAGGGAAGAACTGACTGCTTTGAAGCTTCCCGAAACGGATATGACCCCTGCAGGTCAGATGGCGCCTTTGTTCGTTCTAATTTGTCACGTTGAAAATGCTTACGATGAATATTTGCGTCGTGGCTTTTCTGAAGATGAAGTAAATAAATATTTTCGCACCTATCGTAACAGTATGGGTGTATGTACCCGTAGAACCGGAAAGCCCGGTTTGCAAAAAACATATTTTGACTGGTCCAGTCTTTATACTTACGTTGCAATTTATAACCGCGGCGGATTTAATTTTGCTTTGGGCAATTGTGGAAAGACGACGTACGTTTTGATTCATAAAGAGACGAAAGCTGTTCGCGTCTTGCTTAACGACGTTGTGATGCATCGTGACGGTATGCCTTTGGGATGTTTCGGCTACGAGGATGAAGATGGAACCTACACCGTAACCTTTGAGGAAACTTGCGATTCTTACATCGGTTACCCTTGTGTTCATTGTAAATGCCCCAATGAAAAGCAGATTTTCCCCAAAACGGAATGGAAACTTGCCATTGCGCCCGGCGATGACATTTTTTGTTTGCATATTCCCAGAGGCACGGATATTTCTCCTGCAAAAGTAGATGAAGCCATCGCCTTGGCAAGACAGATTGCCCGCGAAAGTTATCCCGAAAGAAACATTAAGGGAATTCGATGCACGTCGTGGTTGCTTTCTGCAGAGCTTAATGAGCTTTTGGGTGAAAACTCCAATATCACGAAATTTTCCTACGTGTTTGAGCGTTATCCCTTCCGCAACAAAGGCGGAAGCGTGTTCAGTTTTGCCTTCGACGGTCGTCCTGCAGATTTGAACGATCTTCCTGAAAACACTTCGCTTCAGCGTAAAGTGAAGGCGCTTTATCTTGCGGGCGGTTGTATTTTAAATTACGGCGGCTTTATTCTCGATAAAGAAGCGCCCCTGTAAAAAAACGGGAAACCGAATTCGGTTTCCCGTTTTTTATCTTATTTGTAAAGGCTTTCTTTGCCCTGTACGTTCAGTGCTTTTTCACCAAGGTAGGTAACAACGTCCATGTTGAGATATTGAGCCAAGTCACGCATTTCCGCAACGGTATTTACGTTGATGTCAATGCCGTTTTTCATGCGTTCTTCCATAGCAAAGATTTCTTTCTCGCCGTGGGTATAAATGCGATCCTTGCCCTCTGCCTTGGGAGAGTTTCTCAATTCATCCAGATATGCGGAAAGATGCGCTTTTACGCCTTCTGCATCGCCGAAGATCTTGGGATCCATAACCATAAATCCGTGACAAATACCGCCCTTGCCGCCAACGTTGGTTTTGTCGGAGGTCGTACCCATGGAAATGATGGAGGAGAACAGTTCTGCAACCATACCCCAACCATAACCCTTGTGGCTGCCGCTGTCTTCGGTAGAGCCGCCCAAAGGCAGGATTCCGCCGCCTTCTTTGTTGATGATGCAAGTGAGAACACGGGCAGCATCAGTGGATTCATTTCCGGTAGAATCAATAGCCCAACCGTCGTGGAGAGGCTTGTCAAGCTTGTTGTAAACTTCCAGCTTTCCGCGGGTAACAACGGTAGTAGAGGCATCAAAAAGGAAAGGGTAGGGCTCAGCGGGGAAGGAGATTGCAATGGGGTTGGAACCGAGCATTGCTTTTCTTCCGAAGGTAGGTACCATGATGGCAGTGGTGTTGGTGGTGGAAATACCGATCAAGCCTTCATCACAAGCCATTTTGGTGTAATAGCCGGCAATACCGTAATGGGTAGAATTTCGAACAGTTACGATGGCAATACCGGTTTGTTTTGCTTTTTCAATTGCTTTTTTCATTGCAAAGTGTCCGACAACCTGACCCATTCCGTCGTGAGCATCGATAACGGCAGAAACGGGGGTTTCAAATACAACCTCGGGTTTTGCATCTACTTGAATCAGTCCCTTTGCGATGTCTTTGTGGTAACGTACCAAACGCTGCGTTCCGTGGCTTTCAATGCCGAAAAGGTCGGCCAATAAAAGCACGTCGGTGATGATGCCTGCTTCTTCTTTGGAAAAGCCGAATTTTTCGAAAGCGTCATCGCAGAAAGTTTTTAATTCGTTGTAGGAGTAGTTAAGATAGTTGCTCATAATCAATCTTCCTTTTCTGTTGATGGAAATATTATATTATAAATTGAAAACGATGTCAATTGTGTGTCTGTAATGATTTTATATAAAAAACAGGTCGCTATTTCAGCGACCTGTTTTTTGGTTTGCGATTAGGCCTCGGGCTGGGGAGCTTCTACGGGGCAAGCGCCAACACAAGCACCGCACTCGATGCAAGCGTCCTTTTCAATGAAAGCCTTGCCATCTTTTTCTACAATAGCAGAAACGGGGCACTCGTCAACACAAGCCATGCAACCAACGCATTCGTCAGAAATGATGTATGCCATTTGAATTACCTCCAAAATTTTATTTTTAATCATTATATCACTTGTATTTAAAAATTCAAGTGTTTTCCTGAATTTTATTGATAAATAATTTCCTTATTTATCTTCTTCAGAAGTTTTTTCATCCTTGGGAGGATTGGGTTGCTTTTTTACCTTGGGAATCATTTTTAATTCCTCGGCATCAAAGGGAATGATGTTTTCGGGATCTGCATCCAGACGAACCTTGCATTTTCCGCAAAGGATGTTGGCTTCTACGACGACACCCTTTCCTTTAGGGGTGATTACGGTACTTTCAGCACGGGGACACTTCTTGGCAGCTTCAACGTATACGTCGTTTTCATAGCGAAGACAACACATAAGTCTGCCGCAAGTTCCGCTGATCTTCGAAGGGTTCAAGGACAAGTTTTGTTCTTTTGCCATCTTGATGGATACCTGCTGGAAATCATCCAAAAAAGAACTGCAGCAAAGAGGTCTTCCACAGATTCCCAAGCCGCCCAATTGTTTTGCTTCGTCTCGAACACCGATTTGACGAAGTTCAATTCTCGTATGAAAAATGGAAGCGACGTCTTTTACAAATTCACGAAAATCAACACGGCCTTCGGAAGTAAAATAAAAGACGATTTTCGAGCGATCAAAAGAGCACTCAACGTCGGAGAGTGCCATATCCAGTTTGTGTTCTGCGGATTTTTCTAGAAATACTTTTCTGCCGCGCAGTTCCAATTCTCTGTTTTCTTCGTGACGCTTTACGTCATTTTCATTTGCCTTGCGAAGAATCTTTTTCAGAGGGAGAACAACGTCTTTTTCGGAAATGTATTTTGCCGCAGTGGAAACCGTTCCGAATTCGATTCCTTGACTTGTTTCTACAATAACGGAGTCACCGACGGAAAAACAGGTTTCACCGGGATCAAAGGAGTAGGTTTTACCAAGGGGTCGAAAACGAATTCCGACTACAAGAAGCTTCTTTTCGTCTTCTCCGCTGGTCGATTTAGAAAAGATAGCGGGGTCAGAGAAATCCGAGGATTCCGATTTGGAATCGGTCGGAGCCTCTGCTACAGGCTTTTCATCAGGTTCGGTTGCTTGAGTGCTTTCAGCAACAGCTTCAACGGTTTCATTGCCGTTTTTAGCCTCTTTGTTAAAGTGCTTGCGTCTTTTATGGAACGGACGATGATTGTGCCTGGGTTTTTGTTTCTTTTTGTTTTCCTTATCCATCGTTTACCTAATTAAAAATCAGAAAATTCAATGTTTTTGGGATATACTACTTTGATATCTGCACCAACAGCCTGAAGTTTGCCGATCAAATCTTCGTAACCACGGAAAATGTGATAAATTTCATCGATCTGTGTTACACCCTTTGCGGCAAGACCTGCGATAACCATTGCAGAGCCTGCACGAAGGTCGACAGCTCGAACGGACGTTCCGGTAAATTCGGGAATACCCTGAACCTCGGCACATCTGCCGTTGATGTTGATTTTAGCACCCATACGCTTCAGTTCTTCTACGTATCTGAAACGGGAATCCCATACGCTTTCGGTGAGACGGGAAAGACCGTTTGCCAAACAAAGAAGTACACACATCTGAGGATTCATATCGGTAGGGAATCCGGGATAGGGGAGCGTTTTTACGTTTACGGGAGACAAGGGCTCGCCATTGTGACGAACAATTACGGAATCGTCTTCCTCAATAACCTCAACACCCATTTCGCAAAGCTTTGCCGTAACGGAATCCAAGTGCTTGGGGATTACGTTGGTAATTTTCAGATCACCCTTGGTAGCCGCAGCGAGAATCATAAAGGTTCCTGCTTCGATCATATCGGGGATGATGGTGTAGGTGACGCCGTGAAGTTTCTTCACACCGCGAATACGAATTACGTCAGTACCTGCACCGCTGATATCTGCACCGCAAGCGTTCAAGAAGTTTGCGGTATCAACGATATGAGGCTCGTGTGCGGCGTTCTCAATGATGGTTGTGCCTTCTGCCTT
Organism: Eubacteriales bacterium; assembly: GCA_045657125.1. Classification (GTDB taxonomy): domain Bacteria; phylum Bacillota; class Clostridia; order Oscillospirales; family SIG627; genus RGIG5579. The sequence goes on along the minus strand of JAZOSM010000058.1, from coordinate 5,009 downwards.
TACAGCGGCAAGCATAACGTTGATCGTACCGCCAACGGTTACAACGTCCATATATACAGAGGTGCCTTGCAGGGTTCCTCCTTTTGCTACTGCTTCTATGTATCCGCCGTCCAGTTTAACTTCGCAACCAAGCGCTTCAAAGCCTTTAATGTGCTGATCAATGGGACGAACACCGAAGTCGCAACCTCCGGGTAATCCTACGTAGGATCTGCCGAAACGGCCAAGCTCAGCACCGATGAGATAGTAGGAAGCGCGCATCTTGCTGACAAGCTCGTAGGGAGCGATGCCGGGGGTAGCATCGGTAGCGTCAATTTCTACGGTATTTTTGCCGAGTTTGGTAACCTTTACACCGATGCTCTCCAAAATCTGAAGTGAAATATTGATATCTGCAATATCGGGAAGATTTTCTATAATACATTTGTCCTCCGTGAGAAGGGTGGCGAGAACAATGGCAACAGCCGCGTTTTTCATACCCGAAACGGGAATCACACCAACAAGAGGCTTTCCTCCGGAGATAATGATTTTTCCTTTACTAATATCCATAGTTAAAAGGCGATTTCCTTTCAATGTTCTAAACCGTCTGTAAAACAAACGGAAATATTATACCAAATCACAACAAAAAAAGACGAAAAAAAGAGAAAATTAACAATAATTTCACTTTTGTTCGAGACATTTTTTGTTTTAGTTTATGTTATTACAACAAAATCTGTTCCACGTCTTCTTTGGTGAGCTTTTGAGCCGCCAAATGGAAGCCGGAAAGTGCGGAAAAAACATTGACGTTTTGTTCGGTTGAGCGAAGAAGATCATCGCACAAATCGAAAAGCTTTGCAGCTTCTTTTAACGAAATAATACTGGATAAATCAAGCAGAAACTTTGTATCCGTGAAAAAATGGGGAGTTGCGATTCCCTCGGCACGACAACAAATCAAATCCCGTAGGGCAGATTTGACCATTGGCAGGATCAAGGCTAAATCTTTGCGATTGGTGGATGCGGGAGGAATCAAAAGACTAAGCTTGGTAAAACCCGCACCGTTCATAATAGCATTGAAATAATCCAAGACGAGTTTTCTGAATTCGATGCTCGTTTCGTTCTGTAGCAATTCTTTTGCTTTTCCCAAAGAGCCTGCCGATAAAAGAATGATTTCCTTTAAGCGTGTATCGTCCAAGCCTTCGGATGCTAAAGCGGCTTTCATTTCTTCATCGGAAAGAGGCGTGGTTCGCAGAATAACGGCTCTGCTTCTGACGGTTGGCAGCAGCTTTGTTTTGTCATTTGTCAGAAGAAAGAATACGGTTTTGTTTCCGGGCTCCTCAATGCTTTTTAAAAGCGCATTCTGAGATTCTTTCTTCATATTCTGACTGTCGTCAATGATGAAAATGCGCCAATCTCCCTCCGTTGAAGTGACGTGGGTGAATTGAAGCATTTCTCGCACCTGCTCAACGCTGATTCGCTTTCCTTCTTCCTCGGGGCGAAGCTCTGTTACGTCGATGTAACTTCCTCGCAGAATGTTCTGACAGCTGTGACAGGAAAGACACGGAGAGGCATCGACGCAAGGGCTGGTACAGCAAAGCGCGGCAGCGGCAAGACGGGCGACGGTCAGTTTTCCTGTTCCGTCCGCGCCCTCAATTATGTAGCATCCTGCCACGCGCTTGTTTTGTATGGCGGAAAGCAGGCTGTTCCACAGAGTTTGGTTTCCAATGAGATTTTTCATAATTAAAAGGTGTTATACCTTTTCGAAATGCTCCACATCCAAAACAAAAATGGTAGCGCCGCCTACGGTAACTTCAATGGGGTATGGAGCGAGACCGGGGTTGTACTGAGCATAGTCCACGGGCATAATTTGGGTTCTTCTTCTGGAGTGTTCCTTGATGATTTCAATGGTTTTTTCTACCATATCATCTTCCACACCGGAAATAAAAGTGGTATTTCCTTTCAAAAGGAAGCCGCCGGTGGATGCGAGTTTTGTGACGGAAATACGTTCTTTGTTGAGTGCCTTCATAACCTCATTAGAATCGTCGTTATTTACGATCGCAAATATCATTTTCATATGTGAAACCCTCCATTCAAAATTATTTTTGTACATATTATTATGTTTATTGTATTATATCATAGTATTTTTAATTTGTCAAAATAATTGTGCAAAAAAATTAATATTTTAAAAAATTATTCACCCCGTGCAAAAGATAAAAAACACACGACTTCAGCTGAAGTCGGGTGTTTTTATAGGTGCTTTTGTAGTCCGAAAGTGCCTCTGTTTTGCGATTTGAGTCTTATTCGGTACGAAGAGCTTCCACAGGATCTTTCTTTGCTGCAAATTTTGCGGGAATGATACCTGCAATGTAAGAGAGCAAAACACTGATCAGAATTAGAAGATAACCTTCGGGAGGTAAGAAGGCATTCAGTTCCTTAATATCGGTTAAAGCGTGGATGATTGCATTGATGGGAATGTTTAGCAGCAGTGTGATTCCGATACCGATGATACCTGCCGCAAATCCTTCTATGACGCTTTCTGTATTAAATACACGGGAAACGTCTTTTTTGGATGCACCGATTGCACGAAGAATACCGATTTCTTTTGTTCTTTCCAGCACGGAAATATAAGTGATAATTCCGATCATAATGGAAGAAACAACCAGGGATATGGAAACGAATGCGATCAAAACATAAGAAATTGCGTTGATGATGGTAGCGATTCCGGACATCATCATAGCGGCAATGTCGGTGTAATTGATTTGGTCTTCTTCGCTTTTTCCTTCGTTGTATTTTTCAATGATATCTGCGATCATATCCTTGTTTTCGAAGGTATCGGTATAAATATTGATCTGAGACGGAGTCTTTTCCTCAACAAATCCGAGAAGCTTCAAATTCTTTTCAAGGGTTCCATCGGAATAGGCTTTCGGCATAAACAGATCGTGATATTCTGCAAGCTGTTCTTCGGTGTAGGTTCTGTTTGCGATGGCGGAAGTCAGAAGATATTGTAACTGCTCCTTGGGGACGGAATTAAGATTTGCTTTGACCTGTTCTTCGTATTGTGCAGAAATTTCCTTTTCCATAGCTACACGAACGTTTTTAACAAGTTCTTCGTCGCTCATTTTTGCGATGTATTCGGTAATATAAGAGGTGTCCATATCCTCTTTTTCCTGCTGAGACAGGCTCTGGATGATCATTGCTTCGATCTCTTGGCGGGACATGCCTCCGATTTGAGAATCTATGGTGCTATCCAGATATTCACGGGTGGGAGTCGACGCAATATTTACGTAAATCGACGCGGCGTTGTCTGTGTCGAGTTTTGAAACGTATTCGGTGAAAAGTTTTGCTTTTTCGGAAGCAGAGGGCTCTACGTAGTCAGCGGGCAGGAAGGGAAGATTTTGGATAATGTCCGTAGAAGTGCTTTCTTTCTGTTTTTTTAGCAATTCGCTGGAATCAATCTTTTTCAAAAGATGGTTTGTAAGATCAACGGAATAACCTACCGCGCCGGAGATCAGAGGAGAAGAGACGTCCTCCTTTGCGCGAATGATACCGCTGATTTTAACGGTAACGCCTACATCACTGTTGTAGAGAAAATCGATTCCGTTTTCCGTATCGGTCAGGAGAGTATATCCGCCGTTTTCATTTTTGCGATAGAGATCCGAGGGCAGATAAACCTTAAATTCTTTTTCGCACAGATCCTTATAGGTCCATTTGCGCTTGGTGGTATCCAACGTGTCGCCCCGTTGCGATGCCTTCATTTCATCTGTGATTTCTTCGGTGGTTTTGAGTCCGAGACCGCAAATCACAATGTCACTGAGCTCGTTGTTTTTATCTACCACCAAAACAACCTCGTCATATTTTTCGGGCCAATTTCCGTAAAGCAGATCGTACTGCTCATTCATCAGCGGAGAAATGCCCGTTCCGTCTTCTCCGGGAAGCATTTCTTGCCAAAGCTTAATGGATCCGAAACCGAAGTTTTCTGCAACTGCAGAAGATGAAGTGAACCCTGTCATGGATTCTCCCGCCAGTCCCATCCCTTCGAATACGGCGTTCATCATTTCTTCTACGTCACTCTTGACGATTTTCTCGTTTTCATCTTTGGTGTAGATGTGTAAATTCAGATCGTAAGTGTACTGAATGTTGGAGATGTATTTTTGAATTTCTTTGTCTTTCTCCAAAAATTCTTTGAACAGCGTCAGATTGTTTGTTTGAATTTGCGCGTTGTTCAGCGAGTTTACCATTTCGTGCATAACGCTGGAGGAATAAACTGCATCGAGATCGTGCTTGTTCTTGTCGTTTTCCTGATTGATTCCCATCAGAGTAACCATAAGAGACGACATATCAACGCTTTCTGCTTGAATGGAAATGGGGTAGTTGGATAAAGTTTCTTCCTGAACCGAATTGATCCATGCGGTGATTCCGTTCGACAAAGAAAGAATCAGCGCGATACCGATGATACCGATGGACCCTGCAAAAGCGGTCAAGAGCGTTCTGCCTTTTTTCGTCATCAGATTGTTGGCGGAAAGGGAAAGGGCAGTAAAAAGTGACATTGAGGGCTTTTTTTCTCTTTTTGCAGACTTTTCAACGCTTTCGGTTCCATCATATGGATTGGAGTCGTCGATTACAAGACCATCCAAAAGTCTAATGATTCGCGTGGAGTATTCCTGTGCCAGCTCAGGGTTATGTGTTACCATAATTACCAAACGGTCCTCGGAAATCTCTTTCAGAAGGTCCATGATTTGAACGCTGGTAGCACTGTCAAGGGCTCCCGTAGGCTCGTCTGCAAGTAAAATTTCAGGGTCGTTTACCAAAGCGCGGGCAATGGCTACTCGCTGCATCTGTCCACCCGAAAGCTGATTGGGACGCTTTTTCAATTGATCGCCCAAACCAACCTTTTTCAGCGCCGCTGCTGCGCGTTTTCTGCGCTCTGCCTTGGACACGCCCGAAAGAGTCAAAGCCAGTTCCACGTTAGCCAAAACGTTTTGATGGGGAATCAGATTGTAACTTTGAAAAACAAAACCTATAGTATGATTTCGATAAGA
>JAZOSM010000057.1:0-33662 GCA_045657125.1 Eubacteriales bacterium | reverse complement strand
GCTATAATCCACCTGTTATGGTATGAATGTATTTGCATTTGCAACCAAGCGGTCCTCTGCCGGCTTCAGCACGAACGCGTGCATTTATACTTAAATAAATTTTTTATTTAAGGAGGGCCCATCATGGATATGATCAAGGCTTTTACAAACGAGCAGCTTAAGAAAGAAGTTCCCCAGTTTAACGTAGGTGACACCGTTCGCGTTCACAACAAGATCGTTGAAGGTTCCAGAGAAAGAATTCAGCTTTTCGAAGGCACCGTTATCGCGAAGAAGAACGGCGGTATTTCCGAGACCTTTACCGTTAGAAGAATTTCCTACGGTGTAGGTGTTGAAAAGACCTTCCCCCTTCACTCTCCCAGAGTAGAAAAAGTAGAAGTAGTTCGTACCGGTAAGGTTCGCAGAGCTAAGCTTTACTACCTGCGCGACAGAGTTGGTAAGGCCGCAAAGGTTAAGGAACTTATCTAAATTTTACCGAAATTGCAAAGGTCACTTTTGCAACGCATTCGGAATTACATCAGTTGCTGAGGGGGACTTCCAAGTCCCCCTTCTTTTTTTGAAATTGAAAGGATACTCCCTATGAATGACGATTTCACCAAAAACCAAGCAAACGAATCAAAAGACCCCGATCTGATTCCCTGCCGCAGACCTGTTCGCCGCGCCAGTCGGGACGTAGGATCTTTTTCTGAAAAAAATACAAAAAAGGAATCCGCGGAAATCAAAGTTGAAAAGGTTCCCGTAGCGGTTCTGGAAAAGCTTTTGTTCGACCAGGCAAATCCCAAAATCGTCGAGGAAGCACTCCTTGAACAAAAGCGCGCAGAGGAAGCGGAGCGTGCAAGACGTGAACAGGCACAGAAAGAAAAACTGGAGAAAGCTCGCGCAGCAGCACAAGAGGCTCGATTGGAGCAGGCTCGCATAGCTGCCGCTGAACAGGAAAGACAGGCTCAGGCTCGTGCCGCCGCTGCCGCAGAGCAGGAAAGATTGGCTCAGGCTCGTGCCGCTGCCGCAGAGCAGGAAAGATTGGCTCAGGCTCGCGCCGCAGCCGCAGAGCAGGAAAGATTGGCTCAGGCTCGTGCCGCTGCCACAGAGCAGGAAAGACAAGCGCAGACTGCACAGCAGGCGGAAATCCCCGCCCCCGAGCAAGCACAGAGTGCCCCCGAAGAAGAAAAGACCGAAAAGATTTCGGGCATTGCAGACACCTTTGATTGGATCAAGTCCTTTTTGTTCTCTTTGACCGTGGTAATCTTCGTTTTCACCTTGATCTTCCGCGGCGTAACGGTAAACGGAGGCTCAATGCTTCCTACCCTTGAAAACAACGACTATCTGATTATCTCCGATTTGTTTTACACTCCCAAAACCGGTGACATCGTAGTGGTTCAATCTCCTCATTACAAAAACGCCAGCGAACCTTTGATCAAACGCATTATTGCAACCGGCGGACAAACCGTCAAAATCAATTTCAACACCTGGGAAGTATGGGTTGACGGCGAACTTTTGGAGGAAGACTACATTTTAAAAGATGCGGCTACTTCAATGCACAGCGAAGATTTAAAGCCCGATGAAAACGGTGAAGTAGAAGTCCTTGTGGAAAGGAACTGCGTTTTCGTAATGGGCGACCACCGCAACGATTCTTTGGACAGCCGCAGTAATTCCGTTGGTCAAATTGATCAGCGCTACATTATGGGCCGCGTTCTCATTCGTCTCACTCCTTTGAAACACTTTGGAAAGGTGGACTAATTTTGCAAGGAAATATTATTCAATGGTTTCCCGGACACATGGCACAAACAAGACGTGTCATGAAAGAAAATTTGGGAAGCGTTGATATTGTTTTTGAACTTTTGGATGCCAGAATTCCGCAAAGCTCCAGAAATCCTGAAATTCGCGCTTTGCTTGGCGAAAAGAAATCCGTGGTGATTCTGAACAAGGAGGATCTTGCAGATCCCCTGTCAACGGAACGTTGGATGAAAAAATTTTCCGAGGAAGGCTGTGGCGCGGTAGCACTTGACAGCAAAAGCGGAAAAGGAACACAACAGGTTATGGCGGAAGCCCGCAGACTGTTGAAAGATAAAATTGATCGAGACCTGGCACGAGGTATGACAAAGCCCATTCGCGCCATGGTCGTAGGTATTCCCAACGTAGGAAAAAGCACTTTGATCAATCGCTTTGCAGGAACGAAAAAGGCGCAAGCGGAAAACCGTCCCGGTGTCACCAAGCAAAAGCAATGGGTGAAAGCAAGTTCGGAGCTTGAGCTTTTGGATATGCCCGGTGTTTTGTGGCCCAAATTCGAAGACCCCACCACGGGAGAACACTTGGCTATGACCGGCGCCATCAAGGATGCAATTCTCTTGAGCGAAGAAATCGCTTGCGCCCTTTGCGGAAGACTTGCTTCTGCCTATCCCGAACTGCTGATCAATCGCTATAAGCTGAATCCTTCGGATCTGGAAGCAGAGCCCTACGATATCTTCTGCGCCATCGGAAGAAAGCGCGGTATGTTGATCGGCGGCGGTGAAATCAACGAAGAACGCTGTGCCGCAATGCTGTTGGAAGAATTCCGCAGCGGTAAAATCGGCCGTATTACTTTGGAGGAGCCTTAAACCGTGGATTTTGAATTGGAACTTTCCTTGATCCCAAACGGTGTTGAAGTCGTTTGCGGATTGGATGAGGCAGGCAGAGGACCTTTGGCAGGTCCCGTATATGCAGGAGCCGTTATTTTGCCCAAAGGGTATATTCCCGAGGGCTTGAACGATTCGAAGAAGCTGTCCGAAAAAAAGCGTGATGCGCTTTTCGAGGAAATCACAAAAAATGCAATTGCCTGGAGTTACGGCACCGCTTCCCCCGAGGAAATTGACGAAATCAATATTCTTAACGCCAGTATGCTCGCTATGCGACGCGCTGTGGAAAGCCTTTCCAAAAAGCCTGATTTTCTTTTGGTGGACGGAAACATTACGCGCGGTTTTCAACAGCCTGCCCTGGCCGTTATCAAAGGAGATGCCAAAAGTCCGAGTATTGCCGCCGCAAGCATTATCGCAAAGGTATTGCGTGACAGAGCGTGCTTGGAAATGGACGAGGCTTATCCCCTCTACGGATTTGCCGCACACAAAGGATACCCTACGAAGGCGCATTTTGATGCCATCGAAAAACACGGCGTTACGCCCATTCACAGAAAAAGTTTTCTCAAAAAGAGAGGTTTGGCGTGACAAGCAAGGAATTCGGTGACCGCGGTGAATATTTGGCGCGGCTTTTCCTGGAGAAAAAGGGTTTTATTTTTATTCGTGCCAATTACAGAGCACGGCACGGAGAAATCGACCTTATTATGCAGGAAAACGACGAGATCGTTTTCATAGAAGTAAAAACAAGAACCTTTCACAGTGCCGAAACCTACGGACGCGCTTTGTATCGCGTGAACCGCGAAAAACAGCAACACATTATTCGCGCATCGCGCATTTTTATCAAGGAAGAACCGCGCCTTTGCAAAGGGCTTTTTCCGCGATATGACACCGTTGAACTGTACATGGCATCCGAAAACGACCGTAAAGTGCAGGTCATTCATACTCCCTGTGCTTTTGGCCTGTAAAAAAAGCACCCTTACGGATGCTTTTTCTTTTCCCTATCGCTTTTTGGGACGAAACGTTGCGCAGATGGTATCAATTCCCGACGTGGCGTAACTGGGTCCTACGCTGATATGCTCTGCCGTACAATAGGCACTCATATCGTTATAAACACAATTCTTTACATTACAGCGAATGCCCGAAATGTGCTCAGGCACTTTTGAGGAATCCAAAGTAATTCCTTCCATAAAATCACTTCCCTTCTTTTTTCTTTAGTTTTTCTGAAACACCCAAATTTATACGAAAGGAAACAAAAATGGCTTTATTCACTCTTGCTGATTTGCATTTATCTTTTGCCGATGATAAACCCATGGACGTTTTCGGCGGCAGTTGGGTAGGCTATGAAAGAAAAATTCAAGAATATTGGGAATACATGGTTCGTCCCGAGGACACGGTAGTAGTTCCCGGTGATATTTCCTGGGCAATGAGTTTGGAGGGCTCTTTGGAGGATTTTTCCTTCATCAACCGACTTCCCGGAAAGAAGATCCTGATGAAAGGAAACCACGATTATTGGTGGGCTTCCATGACAAAAATGGAAAACTTTTTGGAGGAAAACAACCTCTCCACCCTGCGCTTTCTCCACAACGATGCAATACTCTGCGAGGGAAAAGTGCTTTGCGGGTCACGTGGATGGATGTGCGAAGATAAAATGACCGAGCAGGATCAAAAGGTGCTTCGCCGCGAAAGTCTTCGATTCCGAATTTCCTTGGAAAAAGCCGCAGAGCTTGTGAAAAAAGAGCAAGAGGAGCATCAATATACGCCTGAAATCATTTGCTTTTCTCATTATCCCGTAGTAACCGCCGCACAGCGCGAAAACCCAATTTTAGACGTTTTGAAAGAATTTAACGTAGGCAGAGTCTATTACGGGCACCTCCACAATTGGGGCACGAAACCTCTGTACGAGGAGTGGGAGGGAATCCGCTTCACGCTGGTTTCTTCCGACTATCGCGCTTTTACACCCGTACGAATCGATTAAGACCGATCAAAAAAAGATCGGTCTTTTTTCTTTTGTGCAGACATAGAATATAGCGTAAACAGGAAGGAGAAAGCAATGGATGAAATCAAATATCACATCTCTTTATTTCCGCCCCGATTGCAAAACGTTCTGAGACAATTTGACCGTTGGGACGACATCAGCGAAATTCGTCTGCGCAGGGACGCCCCTCTTTCTTTAACAGACCAAAAGGGGAACGTTACCCTAAACGAGCGCGGTCTTGCCTGTGCGGTTTCCGAGGGCATTTGCTGTCACTCGGATGATCTTTCTTACTTATTGGGCGCTTTTTGCGAAGGGAGCGTATATCGCTACTTTGAACGGCTTCAAAACGGTTACGTGGTAAATGATTACGGATGGCGTATGGGAATCAGTACCCCAAAGGAAAAAAGCAGTATTTTTTTACCCCAAGAAATTTTGGGGATCAATTTGCGAATTCCAAGACCCCTTCCTTTCGTTGCAGAACCGATTGTCAAACGAATCTGTGAAGAAGGGCTTTTTTCTCTTTTAATTTTTTCACCACCCGGAGAAGGAAAAACAACAATCCTTCGCTCCTTAGCGGCAATGCTTTCTTTAGGTTCATCAAAGCTCCCCGCCTTTCGGGTTTCGGTTATTGACGAAAACGGGGAACTTTTTCCGCCGCAAATGAAAATGAAAACGGGGCTTTTGGACCTTATCCCCTCTTGCCCGAAGGGAGAAGGAATCGCACAGGCAACAAAGCTCTTTTCCCCGCAAATCATTCTATGCGATGAAATTTGCAGTCTCCAGGACAGTGCCGCAGTTTTAAACGCCGGCAGCGGTGGCTGTCACATAATGGCTACCGCCCACGCGCGCACCCCGGAAGAAGCAAAACGCTTCCCTCACCTTGCTCAGTTGATGGATTCGGGAAGATTTCGCTACGCGGTCTTTTTAAGAAAAGTGACGGAACCAATCTGCCGCATCCACGTGCATTGGGAGAATTTGCCGTGAAAACCGCAGGTGTTTTCGTTTTGTCTCTGATTCCTCTGATACTGTCTTTTAAAATGGGCACGGAGCTTCGAGAAAAAATGAACCGTCAGAAAGCCTTTTTTGAATTTTTGTCTTACGTTTATTTTCAAATTGAAAATTTCAACCGCAATCAAAAAGAAATCATAAAAGGCTTTGATCATAAAGTTTTCCGCGAAACGAATTTTTTCATCACCCTGCAAGAGCAGATCGACGAAAACACTTGCAGTGCTTTCCGAAGTGCATGGGAGACCTTTGGCGAGGAATTCGGCTTTGATTCGGCAACCGAAGAACTGCTCACCCGACTGGCAAATCATTTCGGGCTGCAAGAAAGAGTCTCACAACTGCAGGAGCTTGACGGCGCGGTGAAGCTTTTGGAAAAGAAATTGGAACAGAGCCAACGGGATTTTGAAAACAAAATCAAGATTCTGCGAATGTCGGGTATCACCGCAGGACTTGGTATTTTGATCTTATTACTTTAGGAGAAAAGCATGGACGTTACCTTACTACTAAAAATCGCGGGGGTTGGTCTTTTAACCTCCGTGCTGTGCCAGGTGCTCAAGTCAGGCGGACGGGACGAGCAAGCAGGATACGTTGTTTTGGGCGGAATCCTCGTGGTGCTTTTTATTTTGGTCGGTGAAATCTCTAATCTGATCAACACAGTCCGCAATACTTTCGGGATATAATGAATCTTTCCCTTCTTTGCGCTTTCGCACTGCTTTCCGTAATTTTAATGAAGGTATCCGAGGATCTTTTCCCGAAATTCAAACCGTTTATTTTGACGGCGTCGGGGATTTTCTTTTTCTTGTTTTTCCTTGGAAAAATTCTTCCGTTTTGGGAGAAATTCGTTTCTCTCGGAGAAAGCAGTTCTTTCCCCAAAATGTTTGATTTGCTCCTGAAAGGTTTCGGAATTGCGCTTCTCGTTTCAGTTTCCTCCTCCTTTTGCCGCGATTTGGGGGAGGAAAAAGTAGCTGAAAAATTAGAGTTTTGCGGGAAGGCTGCCGTTTTGTATTTATCCCTGCCCTTGGTTGAATATTTACTTGGTTGGATAGGAGAAATGGTCATTTGAAAAAAAGGATTATAAAAACCGTAATTTTGATCTTCTGTCTCTTTCTGATTCCGCAAACAGCAGTATTTGCCCAAGAAAAAGAAAGTCTGGAGCAATTCGCCGGCACGGACGAGCTTTGGGAACAAATTCCGTCGGAACTGGATGAGGCGGATCTGCGCACCCTTTTGGACGGAAACCAATCGGGCGGATTTCTCAAAACAATTCTGGATAAAATCCTATCTCTTTTTTCTTTGGGAATCACAAGCGGGATTGAATTTTTTTCTAAAATCGGTGCCTTGCTGTTATTATCCGCATTGTTCCGAGCCCTTAAAGACTCCTTTTCTCTAAAAGGGCTTGAAAATGCCTTTGACTTTCTCTTTTTCATTTGTCTGTCGCTGACTGCCTACGGCGCTCTGCAGGACTGTATCAATCTTGCAACATCTTCCATTGAAGCCATCGAAACGTTTTTTATCGCTTCCCTTCCCATCACTACCGTTCTTCTGACGCTGGCAGGCTCCCCTACGGCGGCAGGCACCATGGCTTCATCTCTCAGTTTTATGATTGCAGCAGCAAGTACCCTCGTTTCCACTCTGTTAACGCCGCTTTTAAACACACTGTTTGCCTTTTCTGTTTGTGACGGCATCATGGACGGAAAATTCAAAAGTCTCCTTGCCTTCACTCAGAAAACATTAAAAATCCTGTGTGTTATATTTTTTACACTTATTACCGCCGCGCTCGCCATACAAAACGCCTTGTCTGCGGCGACCGATTCCGTAGCCATGCGATCCGTACGATTTGCGGCAGGAAACTTCATCCCCATCGTGGGCTCACTGGTGGGAGAAAGTTCCAAAATACTTGCCGCATCCTTTTCATCCGTAAAAGCGGAGTGCGGTGTACTCTGCATCGTTGTTCTTGCCTACGTTTTGCTTCGTCCGATTATTTGTATTGCGGTGCAAAAAATGTTTTTAAGCTTTGCAGAATCTTTTGCAGACGTTATCGACGAAAAAGGGGCAAAAAGCTTTTTCAAGTCCTTCTCTGCCCTTCTTGATCTGTTGATGGCACTTATGATTTCACAAGGGTGCTATTTGATCTTTTATATTACCCTTTTTATTACAAATCGCGGAGGATTATAAAATGAAAGGCTTTATGTGGGGGTTGATTCTTCTTTCTTTTGGCGGAAAACTCCTGGAGCATTTTCTTCCTCGCGGTGACAAGTCCCCGTTATTTCCGCCTTTGCGCTTTCTTTTGTCTCTATGTTTTATTTTTTTACTGTTCTCCCCTTGGATTCAGTGGATCAAATCCGATACAAAAACCATCAAGGGTCTTGACGAATTGTTTTCTTCCGCCATTGAAATCGACGGAAACCAAATCATTTTGGAGCAAATGGGAAAAACAATGAAGCAAAGCGTGAAAACCGCATTTCCTCATTACGATTTTTCACTTGAGATTTACACCAATGAAGAAAACGTTCCCGTTCTTGTAAAAGTGGTGGGAAACGATCCTGTAACAGGAGAAAAAATTGCAGAATTTATTGAAAAAAATTACAACTTGGAATCGGTCGCTGAATAAGGAGATGGAATATGAAAAACGGAAAAGGAGCATTTCTCAAAAAAAATCTACCCCTTCTTACCATTCTTTTTCTTTTGGGCATCATTTTTCTTACACTGGGAGAATATGATTCAAACAAGGGAAAAGAAAATCTCGGTGTTGAATTTGACGAGCAGGCCTATACTCAAAACCTGGAACAACGTCTTAGCGCGATGCTTGAAAAAATGGATGGAGTTGAAAACGTCAGCGTAATGATCACGCTGGAGGGCAGTTCCCGCTATCAGTTTGCCAAACAAGAACAAGGTAGCACCTTCGTCAATTCTTTCTTGATGCAGGAAAATACAAACGGCTCCAAAGAACCAATCCTCATCGAGGTTGACACACCAAAAATAAAGGGGGTGAGCGTCGTCTGCCGAGGAGCAGAAAATATTCAAACCCGAGAAAAAATCATCGGTTTGATCTCGGGAACCTTAAACCTTACCGCAAACAAAATTTATGTAACCCAATAAGGAGAAGAACATGAAAAAACTTAAAAAAATTTGCTTGACCGAAGCTGAAAACACAGACAACACGGAAGAAACCGCTTTGATGGAACTTTCTGAAGAAGAAGCCGAAGAAGAATACCACTCCACCTTCAAAGCACCCAAATGGTTTGAACATGCAAAAGAGAAAATCAAGCCCTTTCCCTGGAAAGCCATCAACGGCAGAAACGCCTTGATTGCGGGATGCCTTGTAATCGTTGCCATCGCAGGGTATCTGAACATTCGTTACAGTGCCGAACCTGTTTCAAGCGAACCTAAAGACGTGCCTGAGCAGCAGGTTCAAAAGGAAGAGGACACTCAGAGCTATTTTGCCAGCGCAATTATTGACCGTGAGCGCGCAAGAGGCGAAGCACTGGAAGTTTTGCTCAGCATCACGGAGGATGCCGCCGCAAGTGAAGCTGCAAAAACCGATGCCTATACGCAAATGGAACGCATTGCCAACGAAACCAGTTGGGAAATCGACATTGAAAACCTGATCAAAGCCAAAGGCTTTGAAGAATGCGTCGCCATCATCAATGAAGAAACCGCCAACATCGTCGTTTCTTCTGAAGGCTTGACCCCCGGTGAAGTTGCCCAAATCAAAGAAATCGTTTATTTAGAGGCTTCGATTCAGCCCAAGGATATCAAGATCATCGAGAAAAACAATGCATAAAAATAAATGCAGTAAAAACTTAGGTTTTTACTGCATTTTCTTTTGAACAAAAAAGGTTTGCGCTCCTAAAACGGTAACGGGATCTCCGTCCTTTGTTTTTCGGGCAAAACCCATTCCCACGTGGGTGAAATCAGGATTTAAAATATTATTTCGATGATCGATGCAATTATAATAAGCATCACAGACAAAAAAGGAATTGACGTAGCCTTGGGAAATATTTTCACCGCTGAAATCCCACTGGATCTCCGCATCGTTCAACCGTTTTTCAAGAAGATTGTCGTGGTTGAAAAAATCCTCCTCCGCCATCTTCACGGCATATTCCGTTGAAAGCTCTGCGGCGGCATCGGACCATTCCAAGTGCTCAAGTCCGTTCAACGCGCGAAGCGCATTGACATAATAGTAAGACAGACGACTCTGTGCATCATAATTTTGGGAAATGTTCGGATCGGTCAGGTAGTGATAATCACATTCCGCATAGCGAAGCCACATCCCGTAATTTGTTTTCGTTCCCAATCCGTCGCAAAAAGCATACACACGACAAGCCCCGAATTCCCGATAAGTCGCCTCGGAATTCTTATCCGCCTTGCCCGAGAAATCGTCGGCTTTTACAATTTTTCCGTCAATGTAAAAGAATGCATCGGGATCCAGCGTAAAGATACCCCAAAGACCCATCTGATCCGTCTGAATAACCGTAAGCTCCGTTAAATCGGAGGCATAGACAAAGCTTTTCAGTTCACCCTCCGTCAGAACCTCCGTAGGTTGACCCATTTTTTTCAAAACAGATTCCTGCGATTCATCAAAATCCAGTTGAACGTTCTGAACAAAAATGGGAGAGTGAACCGTAAGCTTGCAAATCTTACAGACGTTTCCGTCGAATTGGTGGGGAGACAAATCCCCTTCAGCGCCGCATTTTTCACAGAGCAAGCGGTTTCCGCAACCTTGCAACACGTATTCGTGGGAAACGTGATGTAAAACTTCCTCTTTGGTTTCACCGCACGCACAAGCGTAAATACAAAATCCGTTTTCACTGCACGTGGCTTGTGTTTTAGACTGTTCCTGCCAGAAATGGTTATGAAGATCCCCTGCTCCGTCACAGCTTTCTTCAGACAAAACATCCTGTGTTTCCGCGGAAGAAAGGAAAACATCGGTTTCCGCCGTTTCTCCCTGTTCGGAAAAGGAAGCCTGTTTGCCACACCCGGCAAGAAGAAACACAAAAACGCCGAAAAACAGCACAAGGCGTAATTTCATTGGCAAAACTCCCTTATATCAGTTCGTGGGAAAACTCTGCTATTTGATCTCGAATTCTTGAAAGGGATGCGGAATTTCCGTGTCCCGGACAAAGCTTGTAATCTTCCTCTAAAGAGGCAATTTTTTGCAGAGAGGAACAAAGGGCGGTACGGTCACCGCCCCAAAGGTCGTAGCGTCCGTAGCCGTAAGCAAATACGGTATCCCCGCAAAAAAGACAATTTTCGCTCTGAAAGCATACCGATCCGGGGGTATGCCCGGGCGTATGCATCACAGAAAAGGTCATACTGCCAACGCGAATCACGTCACCGTCTTCCACCAAAAGATCGGGTTCCTGTGTGGGAAAAGCAGACAGATCACCGTGATAATAAAAGGCGGCTGAATTTTTGCCCGCATCGGTAAGCATTACCGCATCCTCCCGATGCACGACAACCTTTGCACCGGTAGCGGCCTTTAGCGCCCGCACTCCTTGGGAGTGATCAAAGTGTCCGTGAGTCAGAAAGATATAAGTGGGGGTAAGTCCTTTTGCCGCAAGTTTTTCGGCAATTCCCTCACCGTCCATACCGGGGTCAATGACTACACAAGCCCCGCTTTCATCAAAGCAAAAATAGGTATTGGTGCGAAGCGCACCCAAAGAAAACGTCAATACTCTCATAAAAAATCCTAGAAACTGATAATTTCGTTAAAGCACTCGATGGCGTAACGGTCACTCATTCCCGCAATATACGAAATCACCGCACGTGCATAATCCGCCTCGTAAGACAAATCGAAAATGGCGGGATTCAACTGCTTGGAATCGCGTACAAGAGTCCAATAGGTGCTGAGCCAATCGTAAAACGCAGAGAACAAGTTGGGATAAATTTTTTGCATTTCATCCAATCTTTGCAGGGTTTGTTCTCCATCGTAGCACTCAAAGAGAAGCTTAAACAATTCACGAATCATAATTTCGAAAAAGTTCTCTGCACGGGAAACACGGGGATTTCGATAGATATGCTTAAGATTGAATTCACCCAAAAGACAAATAAACTCATTGGTTCGATCGGAAAAACAAATGCCAGAATCGGGATTGGAATAACGGCAAAGGTCATTGATCAAGTGATTGATAATAATGGTGTTATTAATACGGTCACCTGCATATTCCCCGACCAGGTCGGTTAACTCCTGCATATTGTCTTCTGTCAAAACGCCCAGAGAAAGAGCGTCTTCGATATCTCTGCCGATATACGAAATTCGGTCTGCCATTTTTACAACACAGCCCTCGTAGGTATAAGGCTGCTCGAGACCGGGCGTGGTCAATTGATAAAGATCCATTGCCTCGTCTCGGGGAAACAGATGATTCTGCGTCGCCTCGCCGCAATGGGAAATCAGACCGTCTCTCACCGCATAAGTCAAATTCAGCGTTTGACGGTGGCGCTGGTCATCCTCCAACAGTTCCAAAAAGTCTACGCAAAATAAACTGTTTTTTTCGTGCCAAAATTTTTCACCGATAACGGTATTGGAAATATCGTTGAGAACACGTTCTCCTTTATGACCAAAAGGAGAATGTCCCAAATCGTGTCCTACGGCGATGGAGCTGACCAGTTCGGAATTCAGTCCGAGAGAAGCAGAAATTGCCGTCGCAATGGACTCCACGTGAAGCACGTGCTCGATACGCGTACAGATATGGTCACTTTGGGGTGAGAAAAACACCTGCGTTTTATGCTTGAGACGGCGAAAGCCCGTGGAATGGATAATACGGGTGTAGTCTCGTGAAAAGGGGCTGCGAGGATCGTTTTCCCTCTGATAAATCGGGGAAACACGGGCGGTGGCACTTGCCCATTTTTTTGAATTGGGGGTCGTTGCAATTGCAGAAAACTTTTTTTCCATAATACTTCCTCCTAAAACTTCAAACGATTGCGAAGTTTGAGAATATACCAGATCATAAAACGATCCAACAAAATGTCATACAAGTAAAAACAAAAATTACCGATCACATAAAGTACTACCATCATCCACTTCGTTTCGGAAATCCCCGTAACAAATGCAGATAGAACCAAAAGTGCGGTAAGCACCACATTGAAAATCAGAACCTTTACCAAACGCGACCAAAAGGGGCGAAGCATATTGATTTTCTTTTGCACGATGGGATACCACCCACCCAAAGCCACAAACAACACTGCAGGGCTTTTTACGGGAAGCAGAAAGGAAAGAAATCCCGCCGTCAAGTAAACTGACGTTGCCGCCCGTGCACCGTACTCCGTATCAATAATCAAAACAACCAGCCCCGATAGAATGGCAAGGGTAAGGTCCAGGCTTTCAAACAGACTCCCTACGGAAAGGAGCGCAACGCATATTGCCGCCATCAGCGAGCAAATGCTCAGCATCTTCGTTTTTTTCATATCAGCAACAGGAAATCAAGTCACCGCCGCAACACTCGCAGCAGCAATCGGCACAAATCAGCGCATTACAAATATCGCAGGTACTGCACTCTCTGCCGTAAGAACTCGAATTAAAGTTTCCGTAGCGGTACTGAGCACCGCTGAATTTCTGATACATTGCGGCATATTCGGGGTTGGTCGGCTCCATACGGCAAGCTCTGCCGAAATAATCGGACGCTTCGTTATAGGCATGTCGAGCCATGGCGCAGAGACCTTTGAGATAGTACCATTCCGCAGGGCGAACCTGTTCCGACTCCAAAAGCACGTCCGCTTCGCTGTAACGCCCTTTGGAGATCAAATCACGGATCCGTTGAAACTGCGAATAATTTCCGCCGCTTTGACCGTATGAAGACGTACCCGCAGCGCGACGATTCAAAATTTCATCGTAAGCCTCGTTGATCTGCTGCATTTTTTCATTTGCAATATCGGAAAATTCCGTATTGGCATAGTTGTCGGGATGATACTTTTTGGCAAGTTCGCGATAGGCTTTCTTGACATCATCATCCGAGGCGTTGGGGGAAACACCCAAAATCTGATAAGGATCTTTCATTCACTTTTCTCCGTTTTTCGTTTCATTACGTTTAAGGACGCTTGGGACAATCCCAAGCAAATAATATTTTCACAAATTGCAAGGAGATCACGGTCTCCGCTTAAAAGGTCGAATGCGAGTTTCATCTGTTCTACGTAATAGGAAAGCACAAGATCAAGCTTTTCAAAATGCTCTTGCACCTTTTCAGAAGAACCGTATTGCACCAGCAAGGGATTGAAGGCACCGCTTTTTTCATCCGATGCCACGTCATCCAAAGCGTCGATGGTATACAAAAATCTACCAAGATACCCTCCGAGGGAAGATAAAATTTTGGAAACGTCTCCGCTTGTTCCAAAAGAAAAGATCAGAGCAAGGCAATCGGCAAAAGAGGTACACATCTCATCCAGAGAAGCTTTCTTTTCTTCAAGATTTCTGCCCTGTCTCATGGCATCCTGCACCGAAGCATACAATTCGGCAAGCTCGGGACTCTTTTTGACAACGCGTCTGCAAGCCCTTTTTAAAAAGGGGGACCACACAGAGATCAAAGCCTTTCTGCCAAAAGACGTATCCTGATCTGCCAAGTCATCCTGCATTTTTTCATAGGTCAAAAACAAAGCCGCTTGGGATGCGTATTGAAGGCATACATTGTCTTTCACACGTTTTTTTCTGTTTTTAAAGGGATGCAGGGGACAAAACTGTTTTTCAATCTCAATGCGCTCGTGGGTAGCGGCACTTCTGAGAATCGCCAAAAAAACAAAATCGTAGGACAAAAACGGAAGAAGTGACTTGCCGACGTTTTTATCAATCGAATGGCAAAGTCCGCAATACATGGCTTGATACAACGCGTGGTGCTTTACAAGCAAATCGCCCGTAGCGCATCGAACATATCCCAGCATAAACACTTCTCCTTATATTGATACTCTATTATACACTTTTTCAGTATGAATTTCTATAGTTTTGCGAAAAAAACTTGCAAAAGCGAATGAATGAGATATAATGGTAAAAGAAGCATTTAGGAGGCATATATGAATTACAAAATTATTCGAGGAAAAGTATCGGATCTTGACTCAGCAGAAAAAGCCTATATCAACGACGTTCCTTGGGGAAGTGAATATACACCCATATCATATTTTCAAGGCGTTTTTGTGGAAAACGAAGGATTTTTGTTTAAATTAACCGCATTGGAAAAAAATCCAACCGTCACCATGGAAGGATTCTCCCCTGCAGTTTGTATGGACAGCTGTTTGGAGATGTTTCTGAATTTCGACCCTGAGAACACCGATACCTACATCAACTTTGAAATGAATCCCAAGGGAGCTTATCTCTACGGAGTAGGCTACGACCGT
This sequence comes from Eubacteriales bacterium, assembly GCA_045657125.1. GTDB lineage: Bacteria > Bacillota > Clostridia > Oscillospirales > SIG627 > RGIG5579. The sequence goes on along the minus strand of JAZOSM010000057.1, from coordinate 18,755 downwards.
TACGGACGCAAATTTTTGGAAGCTGACGTTATGCCAACGGTAGAAGGAAACATTTCCGAAGATTCCTGGAGCGTTACACTGTTTGTTCCTTTGGCATCTATCGAAGCCGTTTACGGAAAAACAGAATTTACCCCCGGTAAAAAACTAAAAGGAAATGCATTCAAGTGCGGCGGAAATGCACCCGTTCCCCATTATATTACCTGGTCCCCCGTGCAAAGAACCGAAAGAGACTTCCACAAACCTGACTGCTTCGGCACCTTGGAAATTCTCTGATGTTCGGTCTTTATTTAAATCCCATTCGCCGCAGTTTCCGAAACATTCCCACGCTGGAAACCCGTCGTTTAACTCTGCGAAAGATTCTCCCCCAAGACGAAGACGATATGTACGAATATTCCCGTGATCCCGAAACCAGCAAATATTTGCTGTGGGAGCCCCATACCTCCCGAGAATTCACTCGCGCTCACGTGAGATATTTGCAAAACGCATACAAGAATGCTACCTTTTTCGACTGGGGCTTAATTGAGAAAGAAAGCGGAAAAATGATCGGTACTTGCGGCTTTACCGAGATTTACGAGCGTGAAAAACGCGCAGAAATCGGTTACGTTATTGCCCCAAAGTTTCACCGACAGGGCTTTGCCCCCGAAGCCCTTTTGTGCGTGATCGAATACGGCTTTTTAACTCTCGGCCTGAACAAGCTTTCAGGACGCTTTATGGAGGATAACGAAGCCAGCCGAAAAATTTTGGAACGCTTCGGTTTCACCAACGATACGACGAAAAAAGAAAGCATTATAAAGCGAGGAAAAAAGCAAAGAATCCTCACCTATTCTCTGACAAAACAAGAATATCTTCAACAGATAAAAAAATAAAACGGAATTTCTTCCGTTTTATTTTTTTCGTTATTTCGTTTAATCTACTTTCTTTCCCATCTTTTTCAGATAGCCGAAGTAGTCACTCTTGACCGTATCCCAGGATGCGTTTAAAAGCTGTGCAACCTCTTTGCAACGGGCTTCCATTTCGGGAGTAAGTTCACCCTCGTAGTCAGGTGTCCACATATTCTCGGAATCGATCCAAGCGTAATCTTTAAAGCAAACGAATCCGCCACCTTCACCGAACGCGTCACTACCAATGGAATAACGGGGGTTGTAATCCAAATTACAAAGGTTTGCAACGGTTGGCAAAATGTCTACGGAAGAAGTAACCTTCTCCACGAACTGAGGCTCCAATTTATTGCTGTAAATAAAGAACGGGGTGTTGCAGATGGAATACATATTGTCAACGCCCTTGAGCTGCATAATAAATGCGGTATCTGTCAAATACTTACTGTAGTGATCTCCAAAGAAAACGATCGCAGTGTTTTCGATGGTTCCGTCAGCAGTCATATTTTCGATCAACTGACCGATCATTGCGTCGCACTCACGCACGTGGGCAATGGCTCTGACGTACTGATCCCAGGTGTTCTGGTTATCACAAACAACGCCGCTTTCAATAGCGAGCTGCTCGGCAATTTCCAAATAAGGCTCGGCAATTACCTGTCTCTTTTCCGAGTAAGGTCCGTGACCCGAATAAGTAATGATATAGGAGAAGAAGGGTTTGTCATAATGAACGATCTTCTCATAGGCTTCCATCAAAGTGGTATCGCGGGTGGGTTCACCGATAAAGCCAAGATCATCCTGATCGTTAAAAGAGTCGTAACCCCAAAGAGGATGTACCACTTCACGGTTATAATATTTACCATCCAGAGTGTGATAGGAATTGGCTGTATAGCCCTTCTTCACAAACAGATTCGGCAAGGAATAGGGGTAAATATTGGTAGCGTACGTATAAGCGCTGGTGCCTGTAATGGGCAAGTAATAGCCGATATTCAGCGCTGCTTCGGTATTAAAGGTACCGGCACTCAAAAAGAGTGGCGTGTAGTGATTGACAAAATCAACACTCTGCTGCTTGAGCGCGTAGAGATTGGGCATAAACTGCTCCGTAATCATCCAGGAGTCGATGGACTCAAGCAAAATGGCAATGACGTTCTGACCTTCAAGCTTTCCCGTCATTTCATTAGGGATTTTTTCCTCGGAACGGGTTGCGTAGTACGCATCCAATTCATTGCGACTCTCATCAAGCTCAACGGAATCGTCAAAGCTCTTGGAAACCGAACGGAACAAATATTCGTAGTTTCCACAGAAGAGCAAACATTCGTTGGGGTTTGTAAATTCCGTATAGATCGCGGATACAGATCCGGGGTCGTAGGTATCGGTCCAGGAAAACTTATTGTCGCCGGAAACGTAAAAAGAAATGTGCAACACAATAAGACCTGTAATAGAACCGATTAAGCATACGGCTGATATACAAACGGGGATCCATTTATAAGACTGTTTTTTGGGTGAGAGAAGTAAGGCAAATATGCCCAGTGCCAAAGACAGAAAAACGCAGACATAAATCCAACCGGAGAAACCGAGATATTCCACACTAACGAATGCCGCGCCATCCTCGGCAAAAGCAAGATCGGAAAAAGATAAGAAGCTTCCTGACACGTGAAACAAAGTAGCGTGAACAAGACAAAGCACGGAGAAAGCCGATATAATCAATCCCATTATGATTTTTTTCGCAACACCGGGAATCACATAGACTACAACGGTAAATACGACGGACCAACATAAAGTAAACAGAGCAGGAGCCCAATGAAAAATACTGGTAGATCCTGCCGCCTGATGTAATGCTCTAAAAGAAAAATCAAGAAACATCAGTGAAAAAAAGAAAATAAAGGGATAGATCTTAACACCTATTTTAGCGCGAAAAGCGTTCCACTCTTCTTTCATTCATAAATTCCTTTCTGAGACAATGTAACTGCATTTTATCACCATTCTCTAAAAAAAGCAATAGGCTAGCATTTTTCTTAACAAATGCGACATTTATCATAGGAATTTTTTCTAAAAAAAGAGGCAAAATCAGACATAAAAAAGCAAAAAAGAAAGAGGGTTAAATCAACCCTCTTCCTTCAATATAATCAGTCGTCGAGATCCATAAAGGATTTCTTGCGGCTTTCCTTCAGTCTTGCGATCAGATCGTCCAGATTGTCTTCGTCCTTTACAAGCTCTTCAAGTTCTTTCTGCTTCTCAACGGAGATGGTAGCCTTCTTCTCGGTGATGATGCTCAAATCATCGTTGCGAGGAGCAGCAGCCTTCTCAGACATAGACTTTACAGTCTCGTACTTGTTGCCAAAATCGGTAGCAACAACGGTAACTCTGATCTCGTCCTCGAGATTTTCATCGAAAGCAGCACCCCAGATGATGTTTGCATCGGGATGACCCTGCTCACGGATCATGCTGGAAGCGATTTCAACTTCTTCAAAGCCGATATCGGAAGAACCGGTGATGTTGATGATGATACCGCGTGCGCCTGCAATGCTGGTCTCCAAAAGGGGACTCTGAATTGCCATTTTAGCAGCAGCTTCAGCCTTGCCCTGACCCTTAGCGCTACCAACACCCATATGTGCAAGACCTGCGTCCTTCATAACGGTGGTAACGTCTGCAAAGTCGAGGTTAACGATACCGGGAACGTTGATCAGTTCGGAAATGGACTGAACACCATCAGCAAGAACGGAGTCAGCAATTTCGAATGCGTTCATAAGAGTAATCTTCTTCTCGGAAACAGACTTCAGTCTCTCGTTGGGGATTACTACCAAAGAGTCAACGAACTCGGAGAGAACCTTGATACCCTCTTCTGCCTGAGTCATTCTTCTCTGACCTTCGAAAGCGAAAGGCTTGGTTACGATACCGATGGTAAGAATACCCATTTCCTTTGCAATCTTAGCAACTACGGGAGCAGCACCGGTACCGGTTCCGCCGCCCATACCTGCGGTAATAAATACCATATCAGCACCCTTGAGAGCCTCGGTAATTTCGTCAGTGCTTTCTTCAGCAGCCTGCTTACCAACTGCAGGGTTTGCGCCGGCACCCTTACCCTTGGTGGTTCTTTCACCGATGGGGATCTGCTTGGGAGCCTGAGTAGAAGCCAAGGTCATACGGTCGGTATTGAGCGCGATAAATTCAACGCCGCGTACGTTAGACTGAATCATACGCTTAACGGTGTTGTTACCGCCACCGCCGACACCTACAACCTTAATATTCACTATGCTTTCATAGTTGGGATCCATTTCGTAAGACATTTGGACTTCCTCCTTTAAATCTTTTCTATTTGCGGTTCTGCACGAATGCAGACAAACATATTCTTATATTATATTGTATCTGTTTTTTCAACATTTTGCAATAGTTTTTTCAAAAAAAATGAGATTTTTTTTGATTTTATGTATAAAAAGTCACGCAATATTATTTATCAGTTTCACATACGCTTGGTCCGAATCAGAAATATCAATTTCTCCTGCCGAACCGTCGCCCAGGTCCTCGATGATTTTCTCAACCATGGCAAGTTTCAAGGCGATATCCAAATGGTCGCCCATGGCAACGTCAAAGCGTCCTTCGTAATCCAAATGGATGTCAAACTGATTTCTTACGTCGATTTTTTTGATGGAACCGATCATCTTTTTGTCATTTAAGCCTTTTACCAAAGATCGCAAAATCGGAGCGGTATCTTCGTCGATAAAGGTGAGGCTCTCCCCTACGATACAACGATTGACGTCCCCGCTGACAATTTCGATGCGAGGGATATCCGTTCGCTCGGTTTCTTTTGCCAAAACGAACATATCGTCGTCAAGGGCAAAAAGTTCTACGCCCAGGGAAATCGAATACTTGCCGTATTCCTCACGGAAGGAGATCTGAACCTTATCGGGAAGCTTTGCCGAGATCTTCACGTCTTCCATATAAGGGAATCTCTTTTGAAGCTTTTCTATTATCTTGTGTTCGTTGACTTTATAAATCGGCGTTCCCTTTTTGATGTTGGCGCAGGATATTACATCCTCGCTTTTATAAATCTCGGATTTTGAAACGGAAACGTCTTTTACGACAAAATAATTCTCCATGAGAAGATACGTTACGGCAATCGTTATGGCCAGAATGACAAGCGTCCAAAGCAGGAAATGTCGGATTTTTTTCGCAACCTTTTTTTTAGCTGATGCCGACCGTTCGTTATTCATATTTGCTCCTATTTACGGATCTTGCAAATCTCGTCCCAAATTCGATCAATTGCACCGGAATGTGCCATTTTCTTCATATTTTCGCTCATTTTCGCAAGCTTTTCGGGAGAAGTCAAAATCGCGTCGATTTCACTCTTTAATCTCTCTGCGGTCAAATCTTTTTCCTCAATCAAAACCGCTGCTCCGCTTTCTGCGTAAACCAAAGCGTTTTTATACTGATGATTGTCGGTGACGTTGGGAGACGGAATCAGAATCGCGGGCTTACCAAGACAAGAAAGCTCAGCCAGGGTAATGGCACCTGCACGGGCAATTACCAAATCCGCCGCCATCATCTGCTTTGGCATATCGTAAATATAGTCGCAGAATTTAACGTTGCCGAAGCGACAAATGCCTTCCGTTTTTTCCAAGTTCATCCACTGTTCGTATTCACGGACACCAAAGGCGTGGGTATGGAACACGGGCTTCTTACAGGAATACTCTTTGGCAACCTGAAAAACAGCCGCGTTAATGGCGCTTGCACCCAGGCTTCCGCCGTAAGACAGAATGAACGGAGCGCTGATACCGAGTTCACTGCGCGCTTTTCTTGCAGAAAGGGTGGCAAGTTCGGGCGCGGTAGGATTACCCGTCAATGCGAGTTTCTCCTCTTTTCCCGCAAAGTAAGGCTTGGATGCTTCGAAGGACAGACAAACGCTGTCGACCACGGAAGAAAGTTTTCTCGTGGTCAAACCGGGGAATGCATTTGCTTCATGAATCAAAGTGGGGATTTTCATAGCCGCAGCAGCACGAAGCACGGGCCAACAAACGTAACCGCCGGTACCGATTACAACGTCGGGACGGAAATCGCGAAGAATTTTCTTTGCTTTCCCTACGCTGGTAAACGCATAATACGCCGCCTTTACGTTTTCAAGGGTTAATTTTCTGCGAAGTCCCATTACTTTTACGTGACGAATTTCAAAGCCCGCTTTACCGACCAAACGGTTTTCCATACCGCCGGGAGTTCCGACGAACAGGATCTCACTGTCGGGTTCTTTCTCCAGAATTTTTTTTGCAATAAAGATTGCAGGATTGATGTGACCTGCGGTACCACCGCCGCTTAAAACTGCTCTCACGATCTGCCTCCGTTTTATACTTTTTCACTATAGGAATATTTTGAAATATTGAGAACGACTCCCATTTCAGCCATCAGAATAACCAGTGACGAACCGCCGTAGCTGAAGAACGGGAGAGAAACGCCCGTACTGGGAAGCGTTCCGCTAACAACGCCAATGTTCAAAAGCGTCTGAATTGCAACCTGACAAACAATTCCCATTACCAAAAGGGATGAGAATTTAGAGGGGGCTTTTTTCGCGATGGAAAAGCCGCGCCAAATCAAAAGCATAAAGAGAATGATAACGATAATGGCGAACATAAAGCCCATTTCTTCGCAAATGATAGCAAAGATGTAGTCGTTCTGAGGTTCGGGAAGATACAAATGCTTTTGCTTGGATCCACCAAAGCCAACGCCCCACAAGCCGCCTGAGCCGATGGCATACAAGCTTTGCAAGGGCTGCCATCCTGCCCCCTGAATATCATTCTCCGGATGGAGCCAGGCGTCGACACGTGCTTGACCGTGGCTTGTAAAGAGAACGAATATCATAAACAAAAGAAAGCCTGCTATCGTTGCAGTAGCCAAATACGAGCCTTTACATCCACTCAAAATCATCAAGAAAAAGATCATAAACAGAATGATAAAGGTTGCCGAAAGGTGGGGCTGAAGCAGCAAGGGAAATACAACGCATACACCCAACACAACAAAGGGAGTAATTCCGTATTTTGCGGTTCGAATCAAGTCTTTGTCCTTGTTTTCAAGCCAAACCACGTAGTTTGCGATAACAAGTATAACCGTAAATTTTATGATCTCTGAGGGCTGAATGTCAAAAAAGCCAAAGTCAATCCATCGTTTAGCACCGTTTCGTTCGTCACCGATAAAATATACGGCAACCAACAGTATATACGATACGAAAAAGATCGGATATGCAAATTTCTTCAAGATCAGATAGTCAAACCATCGAACCATTGCAAACAAAACGCCCAGGGACAAAAGAACCCATCCGATTTGTTTTTGAATAAAAAAGTAACTGTTTCCGTAATTGTGTTTTGCAAATACATAACTGGACGAATAAATGAATATCGTTCCGATTGTAAGGAGAACCAGCAAGATTCCTGCAAAAACCCAGTCGATATTGGAATGAAGTCTTTGAACAGTTTTTTTACGTCTGGGAAGAAGTCGTCTCGCACCTTTGCTGCCGGTACGTTTGACCGCATTTTCATTGGAATTTGCCATGTTCCCTCCTTTCACGATTTGTCAAAACCGAAAATCAATCAAAAATAAAAACCGAAATAAGCTACGATAGAAAGAACTGCCGTCAAAGCCGCAGAGAACGCTACAATGCGGGGCTCGTGCCAACCACACATTTCAAGATGATGATGAAAAGGCGCCATTTTGAAAATACGCTTTTTGGTCAGCTTATAGAAGAATACCTGAAGAACAACGCTCAGCGCCTCAAACAAATATACAAAACCAACGAGAATGATAATCAGGGGATTGTTCAGCCAAAAAGCAATTCCCGCAACTGCACCGCCCAGGAACAGAGAACCCGTATCACCCATAAAGATCTTGGCGGGATAAATGTTATAAATCAAAAATCCAATCATACCACCGCAAATTGCAGAGGAGAAAAGAGTTGCTTCTGAGTTGCCTGCCAAAAAGGAAACTGCGCCGAAAAATACAAAGGCAACCAAAGTCGTACTGCCTGCAAGACCGTCGATACCGTCAGTAAGATTTACCGCATTTACTACCAGAACGATGAAAATCATCGCAAAAACCCAATAGAAAAGCCCTAAATCCAAGCGGAAATCCGTAAAAGGCAATGCAAGTTCGGTGGTCAAAGTGTTTTTCATGGAGAAAAGGAATCCTGCCGCAATGGCAAACTGAAAAACGAGCTTTTGAATAGGGCTCAAGCCCTTATTTCTTTTCTTGAAAAACTTTACAAAGTCGTCAATAAAACCAACACAACCGTAGAGAAAGGTCATTACGAAAACCTTAAACAACGTTGCGTCGCCATTTTGAATCAACAGCGGAATTCCAAAAAGGAGAACGGAAAGGAGAATTCCACCGATAAAGAACAGTCCTCCCATTGTAGGAGTTCCCTCTTTGGACTTATGCCAACGAGGTCCGATCTCCAAAATCGTCTGCCCCATTTTGACTCGCATCAGAAACGGGATAAACTTTTTCTCAAGCAAATACGTGGTTACAAGTGACAACAACAGAGCTCCGATGATGATCAAAATATTCATAATTTTCTTCCTATTCCATCAAATCGCTAAGCGCGATAATTTCCTCCAGTTTCATTCTACGGCTTGCTTTAAACAAAACCGTATCGCCTTCCTTCAACTCAGCCTTCAGCAAAGACGCAAGCTGCTGAGCATCGATAGAATTCATTACACATTCCTTGGAAAAGCCTGCATTCAGCGCACCCTTCATAATGTGGTAGCTTACTTTTCCGTAGGTGTAGAGACGATCTACGCCGCACTCCTTGGCAAAAGCACCAACCTTTTCATGGGCAGACTGAGCAAGGCATCCCAACTCCAGCATATCACCCAAAACCGCGATCTTTCTGCCGGTGCTTTCCTTGAGAACCTTCAAAGAAGCTTCCATGGATTCGGGAGATGCGTTGTAGCAATCCGCAATGACGCGAACACCGTTTTTCTGATAAATCTTTTGACGAAGCCCGGTGGGAGAATAACCAAGCACGCCGTTCTGAATGGCTTCTTCCTGAACACCGCAGGAAATACCTACTGCTGCCGCAAACAACGTATTTTTAATGAAATGATCACCCAAAGCGGGGACCTTCACACGGAATTCTCTGTCTTTTGCAATGATGTCAAAAGCCAGGTGATCGCTTCCCTTGTAAATATCCAAAGGATACACGTCGTTGCTGTTGTTGAAGCCTGCATACAAAACGTTGAAGCCTTCAAGCATTTTTTGAACCTTTTCAGTGCGAAGAAGCGGTTCGTCACCGTCCAAAATGATGGTGCTTCCGGGCTCCATACCTTTAAGGATTTCAAGCTTGGCTTCCATAATACCCTCGCGAGAGCCGAGAAGCTCCATGTGGGAGGTACCGATGTTCGTAATAACTGCAAGATTGGGACGAACAAGACCCGTCAGATACTCAATTTCTCCGCGGCCACTCATTCCCATTTCACATACAACGGCTTCCGTATCCTTTTCAATGCGGATCAAAGTGATGGGAACACCGATATGATTGTTCAGATTTCCCGTGGTGCAGTGGGTCTTGAATTTTTCTTTCAAAACCGATGCGATCAGTTCCTTGGTGGTGGTTTTTCCTACGGAACCCGTTACACCGACGGTGATGCGAGGAGCCACTTTTCTTTTCCAATAAGCGGAAAGTGCGCCCAAAGCCTTCAAAGTGTCGGGAACCAAAACACCGTCAAAGCCGGGTGCCGCTTCCTCGGTAATTACTGCCGCGCAACGGTCTTTCAAATCCTTTATAAAATGATGTCCGTCGAATTTTTCGCCGCGTAAAGCTACAAATACTTCCTCGGGCATTGTTTTTCTGGAGTCGGTTGAAACTCCGCAAACGATTTTATCTCCGTTACCGAAGAGTTCGCCGCCGATAGCCTGAGCTATTTCAGAAAGTGTCAAAGTCATCATAGTTTTTATTCTCCGATATGTTCAAGAACGATTTTTCTTTCCGAATATTCGTGTTTTCCGTTTTGATCAATTTCATATTCCTCATGGCCCTTGCCCGCCAAAAGAATGACGTCACCTGCAAGTGCATGATCCAGTGCATATTTGATCGCTTCCGTGCGATCGGTGATGGTGGTATATTCACAGCCCGCACCCTCTGCGCCTGCCACGATGTCACGAATGATATCCTCTTTCTTTTCGCTGCGGCAGTTGTCGGAGGTGATGATCACGTAATCACTCAATCGACAAGCGATTTCACCCATGATCGGGCGTTTGGTTTTGTCGCGGTCACCGCCGCAACCAAACAAGGTGATCAGTCTGCCCGTGGTAAATTCTCGCAAATTGTGCAAGATATTTTCCAAAGCATCGGGAGTGTGTGCAAAATCAATAAATACGGAATAGTCCGTCTTTGTGGGGATACGCTCAATTCTTCCTTTTACACCGGACATGGTTGCCAAAGCTTCCAAAATCGGTTCCCAAGCAATCCCCTCCTCTCTTGCGGTTGCTATAGCCGCCAAAGAATTGTAAACGGTGAAGGAGCCGGGAACGGCAACGCGAATTTCTCTTTCTTCGCCTTTGTAAGAAAGCTTATATGCAATTCCCTTATCGTCGTGAGACAAAACCTCAAGAGAAGCATAATCGCCTTTTCCGGAAGCGGAATAAGTCACAACCGAGGAAGCGACGCCGTTTGAAATGCGTTCAAAGGCAGGATCGTCACAATTGAAGATGCCTTTTTTAGCAACCTGGAACAAGCCCTTCTTTGCTTCAAGATACTCGTCCATGGTTTTGTGGAAATCAATGTGATCCTGAGTTAAGTTGGTGAAAACACCAAGATCAAAGGGAACGCCCGTCAATTTTTTCAGTGCCAAAGCGTGGCTGGAAGCCTCCATAATTACCGTATCAACACCCTTTGCTCTCATCGCCGCAAACAGACGGAACAGAAGCTCGGGATCGGGGGTTGTCAGAAGTGCGGCACCTGCATCTACGGGAAATTCTTCATCGCACACCAGATATTTTGTAGTACCAATCAGACCCGTTTTGCAGCCTGCTCGATCAAAGATCGCTTTCATCATAAAGGAAGTTGTCGTCTTTCCGTTGGTTCCCGTGATTCCGATGATCCGACGGAAGCTCTTTTCGGGATGCTCGTAGAAATTAGACAAAAGAAGGGGCAAAGCCGCACGGGTGTCTTCCACCAGAACGTAAGGAACGTCCGCCTCGGGCTTTTCCTGACAAATCGCAACAACGGCGCCTTTTTCAAAGGACTGAGGAATCCATACTCTGCCGTCCACCTTTAAGCCTTTCAAACAAACGAAAGCGGCACCGCTTTCAATCTTGCGGCTGTCAGAGGAAACGGAGGCAATCTCCATATCAGAATCAGCATTCCAAAGCTGAACGGGAATATTTTCAAAAAGTTCTTTGAGTTTCATTTTTTTCTCCAGTGTTTTAATCTGTCGCACCACTATAGTGACGGAAGTCAACGGTGACCACTGTTCCGGGAAGCACTTTCGTTCCGGGAGCGATGCTTTGTTTTACTGCCGTTGCACCTTCCACGCTCTCCAGCGTACCCGTTGCAATCTCAATGTTCAAGCCTGCATTTACCAGCTTTTGGTTCGCTTTTGAGGCGCTCAATCCCGAAACATCCGGAACGATGCAGTCTGCCTCTTTCAGGCCCTCCTCCGTGTACAGCACAACCGTTGCATTCTCACCTAAAACACTGCCGGGTGCAGGAGACTGCGCAACGACGGTCGTACCCTCGCCCACAACCTTTACCTTCAAATTCATAGACTGCAGTGCATTGGTGGCTGTCAACAGGTTTCTTCCCTTGTAGTCGCTGATAGACTTACCGAGAGAAGCCTTGTCTTCATCGGAATACTCGGGTTCTACGCCGAGATAAGGAAGAATCTCTGAAAGGATTTTCGCAACGTAAGGCGCCGCCGCGGTGGAACCGTAGTAGTTACCGCTGGGCTCGTCTACGATTACAATAACGGCAACCTCGGGCTGATCTGCAGGGGCAAATGCCACACAGGAAGCAACGTAATACTTTATGCTGCCTTGGCTCTTTTCCGTTTTGGTAGACGTACCCGTTTTCGCCGCGATCTTATATCCGGGAACGGCCGCGTTTTTGTTACCGCCCGATTCAGATACGCTTCGATACAAGTAGTCCCAAATGACTTTACAGTTTTCAGTGGAAACAACCTGTCTTCTGGTTTCTTTTACATAGTTGTCCACCACGTTGCCTGCATCGTCAAGGGTTGCTTTCAAAACGCGGGGAGTTACCAAATATCCGCCGTTTGCCACTGCACAGATTGCTCTGAGGTGGGAAAGAGGCGTTACTTTAAAGTTCTGTCCGAACGCGGCTACCGCGGCGTCAACGTGAGAATAAGTATCCAGGTTAAAGAACAGGTTCTTTGTTTCTCCGTAAATATCAACGCCGGTAGTTTCGTTGTAGCCGAAGGCTTTGTAGTACTTATACAGGCGGTCCTTGCCAAGGCGTGGGCTCATGGTTACGAAGAACGGGTTGCAGGAATAGCCAAGCGCACCTTCAAAATTTAAGTAGCCGTGACCGGAAAGCTTGTGACAGTGAATCGGCTGATTCAAACCGGGAATTTCAATGGATCCTTTGCAATAGAAGTTTTCCGTACTGCTTACTAGATTTTCTTCCATTACCATGGCAGAGGTTATGATTTTAAAGGTTGAACCGGGTTCGTAAAGCTCGGTAACACCTTTGTTTTTCCAAAGCTCGGTGAGAATATCTTTTTTGGATTTTCCCTCTTTGCCGTCACTGGATTCAAATGCGTCTGCCAAAGCCTGAGAAACTTCATCCAAAACGTACGGGTCGTTTAAATCGAAGTCGGGCTTGGTTGACATTGCAAGAATTTCGCCCGTGTTTACGTCCATAACGATTCCGCAAACTCGATTTTTTGCTTTTGTATCTTCCAAGGCTTCGTTGAGATATTTCTCTAAGATGCCCTGGCAGGTCCAGTCGATGGTCAACATAATGTCCGTGCCGTCAACGGCATCGACGTAACTTTCGTATTTGGTGCTCATCTCGTTGCCGAGACCGTCTTTTGCAGAAATGACCTTGCCGTTTTCACCGCCGAGAAGCGTATTGTAATATGCCTCGGCGCCTGCAAGACCGTAGCCGTCGGTACCTGTAAATCCAATTACGTGGCTTGCGAGATTGTTATAGGGATAATAGCGCTTGGTTCCCTCTGCAAAGTAAATAAAAGACGAATACGCTTTATCGGCAACCATTTGCTTGATTTTCGAAGTAACTTCCAATGCAACGTGATTCTTGATGGTTTCGTCGGCGCGGTTTGCTTTTGCCGCTTTTTCCAAAATCATTTCTTTGGAAACGTCCAAAGCCGCAGATAACTCGTTTGCAATATCCTCTTTTACGGTAATGCCCGTATTCTCAAACATTCCGAGAAGGCGGGTGCGCTCTGCTTTTCGATCATCTTCATTTTTGATCTTCTCAACGACTTTTTCTACGTATTCCGCAACGCTGCAATTGGGGATGGACTTGGGGGAAATAAATACTCGCTCAACAGGAGTGCTGATGGCAAGTACTTTCATATTTCGGTGGTAAATCGAACCTCGTTTTGCTTCGATGGTTGTTGTTTTTGTATATTGATTTACCGTACTGGACTGATACTTATCAAAATCGACCACCTGCAGTGTAAACAATCTAATAATCAAAACCGCAGCAAAAACCACGAAGAATCCGTAGATTGCATTACAACGCCCATTCATTTTTAACCTTCCGGGTTGCAAATGCTCCAGCATCTTTCTCTCCTTTTTCAAGCATCGGCATGAATTCGACTAAAAATTCACTCTTAATAAAAGGGCAAAAGGAGTAAAGCAAATCTTTACTCCGTTTGGCCGCAACATCTCTTTTTGAATGTTTATTCCGAATGTTTCGGCTTTATTCCTTATCTTCTCCTCTAAATTTACGAATGCCGGACTTAATCTGCTCAAGCAGACTGCCCTTCTCGTCTTCGTCCTCCACCTTCTGCCATACATCTTCGTCTGCGGAAACGGAAATGTACTTCTTCGGCAACACGGAGGATACCACCATGCCGAATTCCTGAGTGGCAACGCGCTCGATCTCATCCAGATCGTACTTGCCTTCCAGTTGAACCTCAAGTCTAGTACTTTCTTCTTTCAGTTCTGCAATGCGCGATTCCATCTCTGCAATGGATTTCGAATATTCCTCTACCTGTACAAAAAGGAAGAGAACGTACATCAAAACACCCAAAACCAAAGCCAAGGACAAAATGTACCCATAGGGGATTTTCGACTTGGATGCGATAAACTTCGTTACGATTCTCGCACCGCGGTCCTCGTTTACTACGGGAGCCTCGGTCGTTTCAACTTCTTCTGCTGCTGCAGGGCGCTTGGTCAGTCTTTTATTCAACTGCTTCAAATTTCCTTTGATTCGTCTTTGGGAATCCACGGCGTCCGGATGCATCTGACGGGGACGAACCTGAGATTTATAATTGTCCGCTACGTGTTGACTCTTTTGATTGCTTCGAGCCGCGCCAGCAGTTTTTCTCGTGCTTTGCGTTTTTCTGCGATACATCGTATCCATAGCGAACCTCCTTAGTTATTCGTTTAACATTTCTCCGCGATTCTCAATTTTGCACTACGGCTACGCGGATTTTCTTCTTCCTCCTGCTTGGAGGGAACAATCGGTTTTTTGGTAAGATTGATCAGACTGGGACGGAAACCGCACACGCACACAGGAAAATCCCGAGGGCAGGTGCAACCGTTGGTATAGCCCTTTATGCTTTCTTTTACCACGCGATCTTCCAAAGAATGGAACGTAATCACGCAAAGTCTGCCGCCGGGCTTTAGGCCTTTTACCAGCTGATCCAGGGTGCGGGGGATGATATCAAGCTCGCGATTCACCTCAATGCGAATCGCCTGAAAGCTTCTTCTGGCGGGATGCTTTCCCTCAAAGCGCTCCTTGGGAGGAAATGCGCTTTTAATAATCTCTGCAAGTTCAACGGTCGTTTCAATGGGCTTGATTTCTCTTGCCTTCACGATCGCCCTTGCAATGGCGCCTGCTCGCTTTTCTTCCCCGTAATCTGCCAAAATCCGACACAGATCGGATTGAGAATAGGTATTTACCACGTCTTTGGCAGACAGCGGTGCATCGGTATCCATTCTCATATCAAGCTCGGCATCATAATGATAGGAAAAACCGCGCTCAGGTGTATCCAACTGATAAGAGGAAACCCCCAGATCAATCATAGCACCGTCGATTCCGTCGGGACAAAGCTCGGCAATTACCTCGCCTACCCGTTCGAAATTGGTATGTACCAATTGAAACTTTCCTTCGTAGGGAGCCAAAACCTTTTTTGCATTTTCGATGGCTGCCATATCCTGATCCAGACAAATCAGTTTGCCGTTTTTCAAACGAGACAAAACCAAAGAGGAATGTCCGCCGCCGCCCAGGGTACAGTCTACGTAAACGCCGTCGGGCTTAATATTCAATCCATCGACCGTTTCATAAAACAAAACAGGCTTATGTGAGAACGCCATTACAGTCCGTTCCTCCGCAAAATTTCTTCAACCGATGCGGTGCGAACTTCATTTGTATAATTGCGATATGCTTCTTCATCCCAAAATTCAACGTGATCACCGCAGCCAAGCGCAATCACCGACTTGGTGATTCCCGCATATTCTCTCAAGCCTACGGGGAGAAGGATTCTGCCCTGGCCATCGGGCTCTGCCTCCTGCATGGAAGCGTAGAAGAAACGGCGAACCTCACGGGACTCGGTTTCAGGCAGGGATAAGATCTTTTCTTCAAAGCCGTTCCAACGGCTCTCAGTATACAGGTTGATACAGTGATCCAAAGAGCGAACCAAATAGATCTGCTCCCCTTCGGGGAAACAGTCTCTGAGTTTGGAAGGAACCATCAGTCTGCCCTTCGCATCCGCAGAACACTTATATTCACCTAAAAAAGTGCGACCCACAGGTTCACCTCCCTACAAAAAAATACTCTCCTAAAATGGAAAACGCGAGAAAAAGATGATAAAAAGGAGATTTCCCTCCCACTTTTTACCACTTTTCACCTAAGTTGACTCCATTTTAGCAGAGTATTGCCATTTTTTCAATAGTTTTATAGCAAGAAAGCGCCCTGTTCACAAAATGTTTACATTTTATTTTGCAAAAGTTTTACCACCTCGGAGGGTAAATCCCCCGAAAAGTCCTCCTTTTTCGCAATTTTATCACGAACCTGTGTGGAACTGAGGTTTGCAAGTTCTTCGGATGCATCCAAATACAGGGTTTCTACCCCACTGTGGGCAAAGTTAAAACGCGCCATATTTTTCTCATACAGAAAATCCGTTTCGTTGCGAACACCTTTTACCAAAACCGGGTTTTCAAGGGTGGCAAGGTATTCATAGAGCATCCCTTCATACACATCTACGGTAATATTTTCTTCATCGGCAAAAGCAGCTTTGCAGAATTCGAAGCGTTCCTCCAAGGAAAACAAATACGTTTTCTCCCGATTATTCATCACAACGACACGGCAAGAACCAAATAGCTTTGCCGCACGGCGCGCAACGTCCACGTGCCCGTTCGTTACGGGATCAAAACTTCCGGGACAAACGGCAATTCGTTTCATTACAATTCCTCTTTCATTTTAACAAAGTACACGTAGCACTTTGAAAACTTGTATTGCTTAATGCTCTCGATCTGTGCGCGGACCCCTTCGGGAATTTTCGTTTCATCCAGTGAGTCAGCTGCCGTCTCCAGCATCATAAGTCCGCCCGGATTGAGAAGTTCGGCTTTCACCAAACGCTTCACCAACTCCGCAGTCAAATCCTTCTCGTAAGGCGGGTCGGCAAAAATGAAATCAAATTTCATTCCCCTTTTCCCTGCAGACTTGATAAATTCACCATATTCACTGCGGATCACTTTGCACTGCAAAGAAAAGCCGGTTTTCTCCACGTTTTTGCGAATCACCTTCAAAGAATCCTCGGAGGCATCGACAAAAACGGCAGATTTTGCTCCGCGGCTGATCGCCTCAAGCCCCATCTGCCCCGAGCCTGCGAAAATATCCAAAAAGGTTTTATCAGCCAAATCGAATTGAATGGCACTGAAAATACCCTCTTTTGCCATTTCTGTAGTGGGACGAACCGCATCCCCGGGAAGGGTGGCAAGTCTGACGCCTTTTGCTTTTCCCGTAATAATTCTCATCATAATTCTGTTTCCTTTTCTGTCGTATCTTTTTTTCTGAAATGACGAACAATCGCCTCGGCATCTTTTTGAGAAATGCCTTTCACCGCGCAAAGGGCGGCTTCGTCTGCTTCGCGCACGGCACGAAGACTCTTAAAGTGCTTCATCAAAAGCGCGGCCTTTTTCTCACCGATTCCCTCCACGTCGCATAGCAGGGAACGTTTGACGCTCTTTCTGCGTTTTGCATCCATTCTGGAAAGCGAGAAGCGATGCACTTCCTCCTGAATTCCATAAACGAATTGGAACACGGCAGGGTCAAAGGCAATGGAAATTTCCCTCTCACCATCGGTAAGGCAACGGGTTTTATGAAACGCATCCTTTACCATGCCAAAAACGGGGATTTGAACTCCGGCATCCGCCAAGGCTTTTTGCACTGCGTTTACCTGCCCTGCGGCACCATCCACCAAGATCAAATCCGGCAGAGGAGCAAAGGCTTCGTCACCGTCCAGGTAACGCTTGATTCTGCGGGTGATGGCTTCATACATACTCGCCACGTCGTCGGGGTGGTCCAGGCTGATGGAAAAGCTTTTATAAGCGCGTTTCAAAAATCTTGCGTTTTCCACGGTAATGATACCTGCATAAATCGAAGAAGTACCCGAGTTTGAAATATCAATGCTTTCAATTCTTTGAGGCAAACACTCCAAAGAAAGCAGTGATGCCAGTGACACCAAAACAGCCTCGTCCTTTTCAAACATTGCACGGCGGTGACGGGCGGCAGCTTCGGCATTTTCGTTTGCCATTTTCAAAAGCGCTCTTCCCTCACCCCGTTCGGGCTGATGAAGTTTTACTTTGCCGTCATCCGATGACAAGGCTTCCCCGAGAAGCAGTAACTCCTCACTCCAAAGTTCGGCAGGGACAAAGATTTGCTTCGGCAAAAACTCTCTGCCGCGATACAGGGAAAACAGGAATGCGGAGAAGCTTTCCACAGACAAAATCTCCTCTGCGCCGAAATGATAATTGGTACTGTCTGCAACCCTGCCCTCCCGCACGGAAAGCAAGTTGATGCAGCCGCCCAAATCATCGGCAAAAAAGCCGAATACGTCTGCGTGAAAATGCAAATCTTTCACCACCTGCTTTTTTCCCGAAAGGGTGGTCAGGGCACGAATTCGGTCGCGGATGGCGGCGGCACGTTCAAACTCCATATTTTCGGCAGCCGAAAGCATTTCTTTTTCAAGAGATTCCAAAATTTTCTTATTGTCATTTTTGAAAAAGAGAATGACATCCTCAAGTCTTTTCGCGTATTCTTCTTTTGTCACCTTACCCGTACAAACACCGACGCAACGCCCCATCTGATAATAAATACAGGGACGGGATCTTCCGATTTCCTCGGGGAATCTTCTGCGGCAAGTGGGAAGTTGAAAAATTTTATTTGCGGTATCAATGGCAACCCGTACCGCACCCGAAGAACTGAAAGGTCCGAAATACCGTGAAACGTCTCCTTTTTTCTCCTTGCGGTGAGCAAAGCTCAGTTTCGGATACGCATCCCCCGTAGACAGGCGCACGTAAGGATAATCCTTGTCATCCTTCAGTCTGATATTAAATTTCGGTTTGTGAAGCTTGATCTTTTCATTTTCAAGAATCAAGGCTTCGCTTTCATCGGTTGTAACGATGGTTTGAAAGTCGCGCACCGTACGAACCAATTTTTCCGTTTTGGCAGGATGCCGTCCCGCATTC
>JAZOSM010000056.1:0-9226 GCA_045657125.1 Eubacteriales bacterium | reverse complement strand
CTAAAATTTATTTGGTAACAAAAAGCAGAAAAAAATCGTTTCTGCTTTTTTCTTTTTTGAAGGAATCTGTGATAAATTTATCCCAAAATCTCTTGCAAGGATGCAAAGAGTAAGGTATAATGAAAGTTAGCGAAAAGGGAAGGAGGCGGAAGAATGGATCGAAAAGGTGCCCACGACTGTGAGAGCTGTTTGTATTTTGACTATGACGAAGAATGGGAGACCGAGATTTGCACCTTGGATTTGGATGAAGATGAAATGGAACGTCTTGCATCCTCGCGCTATTCCTCCTGCCCCTATTACCGTTTTTACGATGAGTATAAATTGGTGCAAAAGCAGAACTAGAAAGAGAGATTTGTTATGAGAATTGTTGTTAAGGTAGGTACTTCCACCCTCGCTCATTCCACGGGCAGATTGAATATTCGCCGCGTGGAGGAGATGTGTAAGGTACTCAGCGATTTGAAAAACTTCGGTCACGAGGTGATTCTGGTATCTTCCGGTGCCATTGGAATGGGCGTCGGCAAGCTGAATTTGAAGCAGCGTCCCGATGATATTCCTACAAAGCAGGCCGCCGCCGCCGTGGGACAGTGCGAATTGATGTATACCTATGATAAACTGTTTTCCGAATACAACCATACCGTAGCACAGATTCTTTTGACGGGCTACGACGTGCGTAATGAGGAAAGCCACAATCACTTTTGCAATACCATGGCGCGCCTTTTGGAATTGGACGTGCTTCCCATTATCAATGAAAACGATACCGTTGCTACGGAGGAACTTGTAATCGGTGATAACGATACCTTGGCAGCCATTGTTGCGGAATCCGTCAGCGCCGATCTTTTGGTGCTCCTGTCCGATATTGACGGTCTTTATACCGCAGATCCCCGCAAAAATTCCGATGCAAAACTCATTGAAGAAGTTTACGAAGTCGACGAAAAGATTCTTGCGCTTGGCGGCGAAAAAGGTTCTTCTCTCGGTACTGGCGGTATGGCAACCAAGCTTTCTGCGGCAAAAATCGCAGTGGGAGCAGGCTGTGATATGATTATTGCAAACGGTGCTGATCCGTACGTTCTCTATACTGTTGCAGAGGGCGGAAAAGTCGGAACTCGTTTTATCTCCGGAGGCAAAAAATGAAACTGACGTCTGAAATTCTCAAGGAAGCAAAAGAGGCTTCCCTTGTGATCAACCGCCTTTCTACCGAAGCGAAAAATACCGCTTTGGAAGAAATGGCAAAAGCACTTTGCGCCGCAGAAAGTGAGATTCTTGCGGAAAATGAAAAGGATTTGGAAGCTGCAAAAGGCAGTATCTCCGAAGTGATGTTGGACAGGCTTCGCCTGACCCCCGAACGAGTTGCGGGCATGGCGGCGGGAATCCGCGCTTTGATTGCTCTGCCTGATCCCGTCGGCATTGTTTTGGATCGGGTTCAGCGTGAAAACGGACTTGTCATTCAGAAAATTTCCTGTCCCTTGGGTGTGGTGGGAATCATTTATGAATCCCGACCCAACGTAACCAGCGATGCCGCAAGCCTTGCTTTAAAGAGTGGAAACGCTTGTGTGCTTCGCGGCGGAAAAGAAGCCTTTCGAACCTCTTTTGCCATTGTAAAGGCAATGCGGGAGGGACTTTCCCGATTGGGTCTTCCTGCCCAGGCAATCTCGCTTGTGGAGGATACGACCCGCGCAAGTTCTATGGAAATGATGCGTGCCGAAGGATACCTGGATATGCTGATTCCCCGCGGTGGTGCGGGACTGATCCGCGCTTGTGTGGAAAATGCCACCGTCCCCTGTATTCAGACGGGAACAGGTATTTGCCACGTTTACGTGGATGCCGCTGCTGATTTTGAAAAAGCACTTGCCATTATTGAAAATGCGAAGACCAGTCGTCCCTCTGTGTGCAATGCTGCCGAGGTGCTTTTGGTTTCCGAAAAGATCGCATCAGAATTTTTACCTCTCGTTGAAAAGAGATTGGTTACCGACCGAAAAGAAAAGCCCGTGGAGCTTCGCCTTTGTCCTCTCGCGGCAGAGATCATTCACGGTAAGGCCGCAGGGGAAGATGATTTTGATACGGAATTTCTTGACTACATTTTGGCTGTTCGCGTCGTTAAAGACGTAAAAGAAGCTTGCGAGCATATTCGGGCGCATTCTACGGGCCATTCCGAGGCCATCGTGACAGAGTGCGAGGACGCCGCGGAATATTTTACCGCCGTGGTAGATAGCACTTCCGTTTACGTCAACGCTTCTACGCGCTTTACGGACGGCGGAGAATTCGGACTTGGATGCGAAATGGGTATTTCCACCCAAAAGCTTCATGCAAGAGGCCCTATGGGACTTCGCGAACTTTGTACCTACAAATACGTGATCCGTGGCAACGGAACCGTAAGATAAGGAGTCGTTATGAAAATCGGTTTTATCGGAACGGGCAATATGGGCGCCGCCCTTGCTACCGCAGTTTCTAAAAGTACCTTGAACGCAGAACTTTTCTTTGCGGATTTCTTTGCGGAAAAGGCACAGGCACTGGCAAAGGAGCTTGGCGGTGTTGCCGCTGACAATCTTCGCTTGGTTCAGGAATGCGATTTGGTATTCTTGGGAGTAAAGCCTCAGGTTTTGCCCGATCTTTTGGCTGAAATTTCTTCTGCGGTAAAGGAGAGAAAGGGTACCCTTACCCTTGTGACCATGGCGGCGGGAATCCCCGTTGCTACGATTGAAAAAGGCATCGGTGAGAAAATTCCCGTGATCCGTATTATGCCCAATACGCCCGTTGCAATTGGAGAGGGCGTCATTGTGTACTGCACCGCAGGTGTATCTGCCGAGACGGAGAAGGCTTTCGCGGAATCACTTTCCCGGGCAGGCCTTGTAGAAAAAATTGATGAAAGCAAGATCGACGCGGCAAGTGCTCTGCATGGATGTGGTCCTGCTTTTGCCTATCTTTTTATCGAAGCTTTGGCAGACGGTGCCGTTGCTTGCGGTCTTCCCCGAGATGTGGCCCTGCGCTTTGCGGCGCAGACCGTCAAGGGCGCTTCCGGTATGGTTCTTGAAACGGGTAAGCATCCCGGTGCATTGAAGGATGCGGTAACCAGTCCCGGAGGAACGACCATTGAGGGTGTTCGCGTTCTGGAAGAACAAGGCTTCCGCGGCGCCGCAATGGATGCGGTGATTGCCGCTTACGAAAAGACCCTTGCCTTGGGAAAATGAAAATGAATTTACCCGAACGGATTCCTACAAACAAACGTTATTATCAAAAGAATATAAAAATTTGTATGGAGGATTACGATTTTTACGATCCTCTGCAAGAGCCTTTTTCTCTCCACGGACTAATGGTGCAGGAGGACGGCGCGTTCCGCCGTATGCCCTGGGAAATCGCTCACAAGGTCAGCCCCAAGGTCTATAGCCTCAGCAGTCATACCTCGGGAGGAAGACTCCGCTTTGTTACCGATTCCGATCTTTTGGCGTTACAGGTTGAAATCAGCTACTACGACCAGCGCAGTATTATATCCCTGCAGGCAAGTTTGGGCTTTGACGTATATATTGAGAAGGACGGAAAGGAAACCTTTTACCGATCTATTGTTCCGCCCTTTGACATTGAGGACGGATATATCAATTTCATTCCGTTGCCCGAGGGCGAAAAGCAGATTACTTTGTATTTTCCCCTGTATAATGACGTGAAAAAATTGTCCGTCGGTCTTTCCCACGGGGCAACTTTGAAAAAAGCCGCTTCGTATGAAAAGCCGATGCCGATTTTGTTTTATGGCTCGTCC
Organism: Eubacteriales bacterium; assembly: GCA_045657125.1. Taxonomy (GTDB): domain Bacteria; phylum Bacillota; class Clostridia; order Oscillospirales; family SIG627; genus RGIG5579. The sequence continues at coordinate 5,478 of JAZOSM010000056.1, read as the reverse complement.
ATTACCCAAGGGGCTTGCGCTTCCCGCGCGGGAAACAGCTACGTGGCTCGCGTTGCAAGAAAACTGAAATCCGATTTTATCAATCTCGGCTTTTCGGGCGCTTGCAAGGGCGAACAAGTTATGGCGGACTATCTTGCCACGATTCCGTGTTCTGTTTTCGTTTTGGATTATGATCACAATTCGCCTGATCCCGAATTTTTAAGCCAAACCCACTACGGCGTTTATAAGACCTTTCGCCAAAAGAATCCCGATACCCCCATTGTTCTCGTGACCCGTCCTACCTCCGATCCCACGGATCCTCAGGTGATCGGGCGCAGAAGCGTGGTGATGGATACGTATCTTCGCGCGCTGTCTGAAGGTGACGAAAAAATCCATTTCGTTGATGGCTTTGAACTTTTGGACAATGAGGATCGAATGGATTGTACGGTGGATGGTACTCACCCCAACGACTATGGCTTTTACCGAATGGCAAAAACCATCGGTGCAGCAGTAGAACGTGCAATGAAACTCAGATAAAAAAAGCATTTGCCCCGTGGGGCAAATGCTTTTTTTAATATCCGCGATAAACGCTGTCGATTCCGTAATATTCTTCTACCGTAATCCAGTTTCCTTCGTTGTGTAAGATTTCCGCAAGAGGGAGCCCTACGTAGCGGTAATGCCAAGGCTCGTAAATGTAGCCTGTAATGTCGGTTTTTCCTTCGGGATAGCGAAGAATAAAGCCGAAGCGGTGGGCATTTTCCACAAGCCAAGCCGTAATAACCTTGTTGTCGGTTTGCTCGGAACTGGGCTTGTTGGGATCCAGGGTAACCATGTCCAAGGCCTCGCCTGTGTGATGTTCGCTGTGTCCGGGTCTTGCGGCGTGGATAATGGCGTTTTCATAGGTTTCAAGCTTCACGTAGGTATCAAACGTGGAGGCTTGCTTGTTCCAGGAACGGTAACCGCTGGTAATGACCAAATTAAGTCCGTCTGCTTTTGCGGCGGCAGCCAATGCTTTGTATGCCGCATCGGTTTGGTTGGTGATTTTGCCCGGGGTGAATTCTTTCGGCAAAGCGAAACTTTTGTTTACCCAAACGTGCTCGTCGATGTAAGCCACACCGTTTTCGATTACAAGCTCCTTGCCTGTTTCGGTTCGATACGTGCCGTCAATGAGTGAGCCGTTTTCTCCAAAGGGGTTGGAGAGTTGAGAAATCGGTGCGCTGCTCTCGTTTTCCGTATCTGCTTTTCCAATATCGGATTTTTCAGAGTCAGGCAGATAAAACTCGATGTATACCTCTCGTTTGCTTTCCATTTTCAGAAAGTTTTCGATCTTGAGGGTGTAGTCTATATATCCGGGCTGAGAGGAATCCAGAAGATCGTTTGGTTCAGAGAGCTTTCCGTGTTTTACTTCCCGAACGAAATCCTGCGGGGTAACGGTGGCGCCCACGGGAAATCTTCGAGTTGCTTTATAAGAAACTTCGGGGGCGATCAGGGCGAAAAATACAGTCCCTGCCGCCAAAATCGCAATCACCGTTGAAAGAATGATGATTGAGACAATCAGTATTTTTTTATTTTTCTTTTCTTCCATCAGCCTTATTTTTTGTTCATGTATGCCCATCCGTGACGGCACATATCCTCAATTCCGTATTTTGCTTTCCATCCAAGGAGCTTTTCTGCTTTTTCCGTATTGGCATAGCAGCTTCCGATATCGCCTGCGCGTCGGGGAGCGATTTTGTACGCTACCTTAACACCGCTTGCTTTTTCAAAAGCAGATACAAGTTCCAACACGCTGGTGCCGCGGGAAGTGCCGAGGTTTACGGCTTCCGCACCCTTGTGAGCAATGGCGTAATCCAATGCTTTCAGGTGACCCTGTGCCAGATCCACTACGTGGATGTAGTCACGAACACCCGTTCCGTCAGGCGTATCGTAGTCGTTTCCGAAAACGGAAAGGCAGGGGAGAATGCCTGCTGCCACTCTTGCAATGTAGGGGAAAAGGTTGTTGGGGATGCCGCTGGGGTTTTCACCGATCAGACCGCTTTCGTGAGCGCCGATGGGGTTGAAATATCTGAGCAGAACCACACTCCATTCGGGGTCGGAAACTGCAAGGTCGGAAAGGATTTGTTCCAGCATCAATTTGGTCCAACCGTAGGGGTTGGTGCAGGAGGTGGGCATATCTTCCTTGAAGGGGGATACGTTGTTCATACCGTAAACGGTGGCGGAGGAGGAGAATACGATGGTTTTGCAACCTGCATTTCTCATAACGTCGCACAAAATGAGCGTTCCGGTAATGTTGTTGTGGTAATATTCCAAAGGAATCTGCACGGATTCGCCTACAGCCTTCAGTCCTGCAAAGTGAATCACGGCGTCAATGGCATTCTCTGCGAAAATCTTTTCCAAAGCTGCTTTGTCGCGGATGTCAGCTTCATAGAAAAGAGGCTTTTTGCCGGTGATGGTTTGGATATCGTCCAAAACCTTGGGGGAGGAATTGGAAAGATTGTCAACGATAATGGGGTCGTGTCCTGCTTCGATCAGTTCGACAACGGTGTGTGAACCGATAAAGCCGGTTCCGCCTGTTACAAGAATTTTCATAAAAGATTCCTCTCAATTGTGAAATAGTTTTTTGGTTTGGTATTCGGGATCGCAGGTCAAATTCATACCCAATTTGCGGAAGATGCCTGCGTCAATTTCGGTGAGAATTACGGTGGAATGCGCCTCGCATCCTTTTAGGAGAGGGAGTTGGTCGATGGCGCGTTTTGCATTTTCATCGTGTGCCGCCGCAATAGACAGAGCGATAAGCACCTCGTTGGTATGCAGTCGTGGATTGTGATTGCCCAAATTGCGCGTTTTTAATTCCTGTACGGGTTCAATCACTTCAGGGGAAATCAGATCTACTTCCTTATCAATGCCCGCAAGGGTTTTCAAAGCGTTCAAAATCAGTGCGGAGGATGCGCCCAAAAGATTTGAGGTTTTTCCTACAATGACTCTGCCGTCGTGAAGCTGCAAGGAGGCGGCGGGTTGACCTGTTTCCTCTTTCTTATCTCTTGCGGCTTGCGCGAACGCACGGTATTCGGTGCCGATTCCAAGCTGTGTCATCAAAAGTTTTAATTTGGAAATTGCCGTGTCGGTGTTGTTTCCTTTGCGCTTGTCACATTCGGCGGTGAAATAACGTCGAATGATCTCGTTTTTGCTTGCTGTGCGGCAAACTTCGTCATCGGTAATGCAAGATCCTGCCATATTGACACCCATATCCGTGGGGGATTTGTAGGGAGAAGCGCCGTAAATCTTTTCAAACATGGTGCGTACCACGGGGAAAATCTCAACGTCGCGATTGTAATTGACGGTGGTCTCTCCGTAGGCTTCCAAATGGAAAGGGTCCAGCATGTTTACGTCGTTCATATCTGCGGTGGCAGCTTCATATGCAAGATTGACGGGGTGATTCAGCGGGAGATTCCAAATGGGGAAGGTTTCAAACTTTGCATAACCTGCCTTGATGCCCTTTAAGTTGTCGTGATAGAGCTGAGAAAGGCATACTGCCATTTTACCGCTTCCTGCACCTGCTGCAGTAACGACTACAAGGCTGCGCTGAGTCTCGATATATTCGTTTTTGCCGTAACCGTCTTTGCTGATTACGCGCTGAAGATCATCGGGATATCCTTCAATGGTGTAGTGTTGAAAAACACGAATTCCCAAGGTTTCCAATTTCTCGCGGAATTTGATGGCAGAGGGCTGTTCCGCAAAGCGAGTCAGCACAACGCTGCCCACGAACAAACCGCAACCGCGAAAAGCGTCGATCAGGCGCAGGGTATCCTGCTCGTAGGTGATGCCAAGGTCTCCGCGAACTTTGTTCTTTTCGATGTCGAAAGCATTGATAACCAGAACGATTTCCGCTTCTTCCTTCAACTGCATCAACATACGGATTTTACTGTCCGGTTGAAAGCCGGGCAGAACTCTGGCTGCGTGGAAATCATCAAAGAGTTTTCCACCGAATTCCAGATATAATTTTCCGCCAAATTTACCGATGCGATTTTTGATCTGTTCGGATTGCATGGTCAGGTATTTTTCATTGTCAAAACCGATTTTCAGCATGCTTTTTGCTCCGTTTCTGCATTTTCACAAATTCAAAATACATTATAATATAAAATATTCTTTTTTTCAACCGAAAAAGCACAAAAAAATAAAAAAAATCAAAAAACGATCCGCCAAGCAATTAAAGCGGAGGACGGGGCCGTCGGAGCCTTATTGTTTGCGAAAGAAAAATAAAAAAAGAAGCCCTTCAAAGGCTTCTTTTTTTGTGATCTGAAATTATAATCCCACGCTGTCCAAAGTCTCGCGCAGAACCTTTGCGCTGTTCTGAACGGCCTTCAATTCGTCGGGAAGCAGAGGGGGATCAACCTCGCGAATGATACCCTTAGGTCCGAGAATACAGGGGAGGGAAAGACAAACGTCACCCTTGATGCCGTAGCGGTTGTGCGCCAAACAGGAAACGGTTAAAACGGAGTTGTTGGAGGAGTAGATTGCCTTCACGATGGTGGCGACACAGGTGGAAACCGCGTAGTAGGTAGCACCCTTTCTCTTAATGATCTCGCCGCCTGCGTCACGAACGTCTTTTTCTACGCCGCGCAGGAATACCTCGGTCTGCTCGTCGGTGTAATGCTGAATGTTACGGCAGTACTGTCTGAAGTCCATGCCGATTACGCTGGTAACACTCCAAGGGAACGTGGAGGAGTCGCCGTGCTCACCGAATACGTACGCGTGAATGTTCTTTGCGCTGATGGAAAGACGGTTGGAAACCAAACTGCGAAGACGGGAGGTGTCGAGCATGGTACCGCTTCCGATAACCTGGCTTGCAGGCAGTCCGGAAAATTTAATAAAGGCGTAGGTCAGAATGTCTACGGGGTTGCTGACGATGATGTAAACGGCATTGGGGCAATAGCTTGCAATCTTGGGGGCGATTTCCTTCATCAAATTGGTATTGATGCTTGCCAATTCCAAACGGGATTGACCGGGCTTTCTGCCGATACCGGAGGTTATAATAACAACGTCCGAGTCCTTAGCGTCCTCGTAGCTGCCTGCATAAATGTCGCAGTTGTCGATAAAGGGAGTTGCCTGCTTGATGTCAAGAGCCTCTCCGAGAGCCTTCTCCTTGTTAACGTCGATCAAAACGACCTCAGATGCAGCGCCACGGGTAAGAAGGGCGAATGCAGTTGTTGCGCCAACAGAGCCGGCACCGATGATAGTGATTTTCTTTTGCATTTTAGTTCTCCTATGATTTATAATAATGTTTTATTTTTTACTTTTTTTAATTTTCGTCTCAGTTTCACGCTTTTGCCAATATCTCATTAGCAAAGAAGTCACCGACAGTTTCGGTGGATACCGAGTGAAGCGCTCCGTCTACCGTGACGCATACTCCCTGCTGGCACTGCCCCATACAAAAGGTGCCGCAAAGCTCCACCTTGTCGCCAAGTCCGTTCTTTTCAATTAAGCCTTGAAGCTCGTCTACCA
>JAZOSM010000055.1:0-3321 GCA_045657125.1 Eubacteriales bacterium | reverse complement strand
ACAAAGCCGATATAGCAGGCAACGCGCGTGTGACGAAAACTTTTTCTGATTGAGAGCATATTGTATCCTTTTTATTGTTTATTTGAGTGTTTTCATTCCATACTTTAACACAAAGACGCTTTTTTGTCAACGGATTTTTGATGTCAAAGCAATAAAAAACTGACACACGATTGACAAAACGGTCAAAATAGTATAAAATGTTGTCAGTAAAATGAATGGGAGAATATAAATGAGGCAGAAAAAGGCAGTAATATTTGATCTTGACGGCACGCTTTTGAATACTCTTGAAGACATAGCCGATTCGCTCAATCACGAGCTGGTACGGCACGGAATGAGGCAGAGAACGCTCTCGGAGGTGCGCGGATTTGTGGGTGACGGAGCGCGAAAGCTGTTTGAAAGAGCGGTTGACGGAGGCGCGGAAAATCCTGGTTTTGAAGAGCTGTTTTCGGAATTTTCCGCATATTATAAGGATCACGCGGCGATAAAGACCTCGCCCTATCCTCACATTGTCGAGCTTTTGGATGTCCTTTCATATAAAGGGGTTTTGTGCGCTGTTGTGAGCAACAAGCCCGACGCGGCGGCGCGTATCGCGTGCCAAAAGCACTTCGGTGACCGATTGGCTCTCGTGGTCGGTGACCGTCAGGGAATACGCCTGAAACCGCACCCCGACGCGCTGCTTGACACTGTTACAAGATTAGGCGTTCAAAATGCAGTTTATGTGGGCGACTCCGAGGTCGATGTACTGACCGCGAATGCGGCAAATATGCCCTGTGTCGCAGTGACCTGGGGCTTTCGTGATGAGGATGCGCTCAAAGGCGTGGGGGCGACACACCTCGCATCATCCGCGCGCGAGCTGCTTCAACAAATATTTGAGATCTTAGAGCTTGACGGCACCCCTGACGACTTTGTGTTTGGAGAAAAATGATGTTACCCGAAAGATTTAAGGAGAGAATGAAATCCCTTATGGGACAAGAGGCGGAACAGCTTTTTGATGCCATTGAGAACGGAGATGCCGTGCGCTCGTTCAGAGTCAATCTTATAAAGACGACGACCGAGGAATTTGAGCGGAGCGACCCTGCAATATCGCGAAAAAAGCTTGATTTTCCGCCCGACAGCTACACGACCGACGAGCAATTTCCGAGTGCCTACGCGTCCCATCATTCGGGCGCGATATATATGCAGGATCCCTCGGCGATGGCGACCGTTTTTGCGCTTGATTGGCAAGAGGGAATGAGGGTGCTTGACAGCTGCGCCGCCCCCGGAGGAAAGACCACTCAAATAGCACATCTTGTGGGACAGAACGGCGTGGTTTTAGCGAACGAATACGAAGCAAAGCGCGCACGGATTTTGCAAGGCAACGTGGAGCGAATGGGGTGTAAAAACGTGGTCGTCACCAATCTCGATACAGCGGTTATTGCCGATAAATACGCAGGTGAATTTGACGTCGTTTTGTGCGATGCACCCTGCTCCGGCGAGGGTATGTTCCGTAAAAATCCCGCGGCAATTTCAGAATGGAGCGAGGACAACGTAGCAATGTGCGCGGAGCGGCAGAGAGAGATACTTGGAAACGTGGCAAAATGCGTTGCGCCGCAAGGATTTCTTCTGTATTCCACCTGCACTTTTTCCCTTGAAGAAAATGAAAAAAACGTGGAGTGGTTTCTCGACACACATCCCGATTTTGAGCTGGTCAAAGTAAGGGAAAATCTTGAAAAACATACCTCTGACGGCATAAATTTTGAGGGTGCAAAATACGATATGAAATTGACTCGCCGTTTCTATCCGCACGTGTCGGCGGGCGAGGGACAGTTCATCGCGCTGATGAAAAACAATATACAAAAAATGGCCGAATTCGACGAACAAAACGAGAGTAAAAAACGTCAAAAAAAGAGCAAGCGTACAAGGGATGAGCGGAAGACTCGCCCCACGCGCACCGAGCTTGATTCGATAGAATTGGCGAGGACATTTTTAGAGGAAAATCTGACCGAAATGCCGAGCGGAGAGCTTGTTTTGCTCGGCTCACTCGTGTATCTTAAACCCGGTATCGCGCTTCCCGATTATTCCACAGTCGCGGCGGGAGTTTGTGTCGGAGAGGTGAGAGGAAACCGTATAGTGCCGCATCATCAGCTTTTTTCGGCGTGCGGCGACAGTTTTTCGCTTAAAATCAAGCTCGACGGTGACTCAAAAAGGGCGGCGGACTACATTCGAGGCATGGAGATACCATGCGAGGAGTGCATTGAGAGCACGGACGGACGGCAAAGTGGCTACGCTGCGGTTATCGTGGACGGTTGCGCGCTTGGCGGAGCCAAGATAAGCTCGGGAATGGCAAAGAACCATTATCCCAAAGGACTTTGCTCAAATCTCGTTGCATTTGACAAGTAATTTACACGCAAAAAAGCGGCAGAAAGATGTTTTGCCGCTTTTATTTATTTGTTTGACAAACAGTATCAAAAAACATCAAAAATCCTCGCAATTATATATTATAGAAAGCAAAATGTGCAAAAGGCACAATTTGCATAGGAATATTTTGTTGAAAACGACGAAAGGAAAAGACAAAAAACACCAAGTTTTTCCTTGACATTGAAAGGGAAAAGTGATATAATAATGTTAACTATAAAAATAGAATGGATCGGTATTCTTTTTTGACAAAATGCCCAATCTTGAAGAAGGGTATCGCAAGTTTGTTTTTTGTGTTTTAAGCGTCCCAATAAATAAGTAAATTAATTCTTGAAGGAGAGAATTTATGAAAACTAAGACGATTTTCAAAAAATCGGCTATCTTCTTCACTGTAATTGCTCTCGCGGTCGTTATGACAATAGTGGCTGTGGCTGCAACAGCAGGAGCTAACAACGAGGAATTTGCCGGCGTATCGGTAAGCACGTCGGGTAACATAACGTTGAAGTTCCATTACAGTGATCTTGGAAACGCCGAAAAAGTGGCTTATGAGATCAAGAACGGTAACTCCGGAACCTTCGAAATAAGCGAAATCAAACATGACGGCACGCATTACGTTGTTGAAGTACCGCTTGCAGCGGCAGAGATGACGAAGGACGTTACCGTTTATACAGTGGCAGGTGAGACGAAGGGCACGCCTCATACTTGGTCTGTAAAGAAGTATGCAGATAAAGCTCTTAACAGTGAAGACTTCAAGGATCATCACAAGGCACTCAGAGCAATGCTGGTTTACGGTGCAATGGCACAGGAGCACTTCCATGCTAACAATCCTGACATGGATGTTAACATAGATGAGCTTGCAAGCGATAAAGTGTTCTATGGAAATACCAGCCCTATCGCTAATCTCACGGAGCTCAATTTTGCCCCCGG
>JAZOSM010000054.1:0-3099 GCA_045657125.1 Eubacteriales bacterium | reverse complement strand
AGAAGGGGGAATGGGGCTCATAGGCTGCTGCCCGTAAACGTAATTGGGATTTTGCTGATAGGTGGGGCGAGGGGGCTGCACAGGATTGGGATTCTCCGCGGGAGAATTTCCTTCTGCAGGGCGATTTTCATTTTGCGAATTATTCATTCTTTCCTGATCTTGATTCTGATCGGGAAACTGATTGTTATCAAACATAAAACGAACTCCTTTCTCGTTTTTCCGTTTTCATTTTAAATAAGAAAAATGAACTCTATGTGAAGATAAACTGAAATTTTCATCCAAAAAAGGCTCTGCCTGCATAAAAGCGCAAGGTTTTTTCCGCCTTTGTCGTCACTTCGAAGAACAAAAGGGTTTTTTCACCGTTTTCTTCCTTCACGATGGCATACCACGTATTGGGATTGTTCATGGTGGAAGCACAGAATACCTCGCGGGTCACACCCTGAAAATCCTCTTTGGTGACCTTCTGCCCGTTCAAAGCTGCCAATTTCTCAACTCGATTCAATTTTGCAGAATAAAAATGCTTTCTCTGACGTCTTCCGTAAACCACTTCAAAGGAGATCTCTCCGCCCATAATGGTGTACTCGTATTCAATGGACGCAAAACGCCACAAATACCAGGTCAAAACCATAATTCCCAAAAGCAAGAGAAAAATTCCGCCGCCGAAATATTGCAAAAATTTGGTGGTAACCACCGCTACCGCCAGCGCCAGAGTCAAAAAGACCGCGAGACCGATCACCGCCAATTTTCTGGGAAGGATCACACGTTTTTCCTGCAAGGGAACCAAATGCTCCACGTAATTGGGTAAAAATTCATTTCCGTTTTGTGACATGACAGCTCCTAATGGATTTTTTCAAAATTTTTCCTTATTCTATCATAAAATTTTGAAAAGCACAAGAAATTCTCATAATTTTCCGACAATTTGTTTGGAAGAAACTCTTTGCAAAACCGATTTTATCACAACATATTTTCTCTTATTTTGCGCAAATTAAACATGTCTGAAAAGACAAAATCATCGGGAGCTGACTATGACAAGAAAAATCGCAAAAGGCACGCTATCCTTTGTGATGATTCTTTATTTGATATTCTTAAATCTTTTCGGTTTGGGTGACGCGCTCTATCCCGACACCGCCAGCCTTTTCGAAGGGCAAAAGCTGAAAAGTACCCTTTGCTTTTCCTGTGAAAGCACCGTGCAAACAGAAAACGAAACCGCCCAAGGGAAAATCCTCGCCTTTGGATTTATCCCAATCAAAAACGTCGATTTAAATTATTACACGGATAAAAACCTCATTTGCGGCGGTGATTTGTTCGGTCTGCGCATGGAGACCAAAGGGCTTCTCGTCACGGGCATTGACAGCATCCAAAACGGCGATCAAGCCCTTTGTCCCGCCAAAGAAGCGGGATTGAAAAAAGGAGACGTTCTCCTGAAAGCAGACGGCGTAGAATTGAAAACCGCAACGACTTTTTCCAAACTCATCGCCAAAAGCCAGGGGCATCCCATTCGGCTGGACCTGGAGCGCGAAGGAAAAAATGAAACCGTATTTCTTTCCCCCGTGAAAACCACACCGTCGGGAAATTACCGCGCGGGAATTTGGGTTCGTGACGGGGCGGCAGGCATCGGCACCATCACCTATATCGACCCGCAAACAGGCTCTTTTGCAGGGCTTGGACATCCCGTCTGCGATTCGGAAACGGGAATCCCCTTTCCTTTCGGGTCGGGCACCGTCTGCCACGCGGCTGTGGAAAGCATTACCAAGGGCGGCGAGGGAAAACCGGGCGAGCTGAAAGGCTCTCTGGATCAAACCCGTATGGGAGTCCTTTCCTCCAATACCGCCTGCGGTGTCTACGGTACCCTTGATAAAAACAGTACCAAAGACCGCGCGCTGATTTCCATTGGCTTGAAAAATGAAGTAAAGCCCGGAAAAGCCACCGTGATCTGCACCCTTGACGAAACGGGAAAACAAGAATATGAAATCGAAATCGAAGAAATCATCGGAAAGGATCGGGCAAACAAAAACTTCGTTCTGCACATTACCGATCCAAAACTTTTAAGCCAAACGGGAGGAATCGTTCAGGGCATGAGTGGTTCCCCCATCATCCAAAACGGCAAGCTCATCGGTGCGGTAACCCACGTTCTCGTGGGTGATCCCACCCGCGGCTACGGCATTTTCATCGAAAATATGCTGAAAACGGCGGCAAACTGAAACAGAAAAAAAGCAACGCGTTCGCGGTGCTTTTTTTGATGAATTACTTCTTTACAGAGCCTTTGGCAAGAAGACCGGATTCGGTCATTTGCATAGAAACTCTGTCGGCTTTGATTTTCATAATGCCTGCATTGTACAGCTCGTCACAAGCTTCTTTCGTATTCACGTCGGTATAGGTGCAGGTGAGTGTAAGATAGTTGGTACCCATTTTCATTTCAACGGTACAGCAGTTCAGATTCTCGTAAGTTGCAAACTGGGTCTTCATAGAGTTTTGCAGAATGGTCTTCTGTTCTTCCGTGTACTGAGATACGGGGCAGTAAACGGTTTCGACGATTTTATAAACAACGTCGTCCTTGTAGCCGTAGTCTGAACAAGAAATCATACCGTTTGCTTCTTTTCTTGCAAAACTTGCGGTATCCATACCGAAGAAGGTCTGGAAATGAACAATTCCGGTTCCCTCAAAAACTGCATCGTAAGCAGGATTTGCCGTGGTGGAGGTGGGGATGCTGTTGGAAGGAACGTCGTCGGAGTCGTCAGAACCGAAAATATCGGAATTGATCTCGGAATCCTTGCTTGTGCCCATACCGGATTTTTCTACGGCATTGTTAACGCCGGCAACAATGCCGGAAATCACAACGCTGAGAACCAAAACACAAATGATCACAATTGCAACAACTTTTCCTGCACCGGATTTCTTCTTGGGTGCGGGCTGCTGATACGGAGGAACAGGCTGATACTGAGGAGCAGGCTGCTGATATTGGGGTGCAGGCTGCTGGAACTGAGGTTCGGGCTGCTGATATTGGGGTGCAGGCTGCTGGAACTGAGGTGCGGGAGCCGTAGGCTCTGCAGGTGCTGCAGAAGTAGCGGGAGCTACAGGCTCAGCGTTCTGAGGAGCGCC
>JAZOSM010000053.1:0-5044 GCA_045657125.1 Eubacteriales bacterium | reverse complement strand
GGGCAATACCAAGGGAAGCTCTTCATCGGGAAGGAACACGGTCTCGCCGTCCTCGGTGTAAACACAGGGAACAGGTTCGCCCCAATAACGCTGACGGGCAAAGATCCATTCGCGGAAGTGATAGTTCGTCTTGCGTCTTGCGACACCCAGACCTTCCAGTTTGGTTGTAATGGCTTCCTTTGCTTCCTCAACGGTCAAACCTGAAAATTCCTCGGAATTAACAAGCTTGCAGCCCTTTCCGAGATAATCCTGCTTCTCGAAAGCGCATTCGGACACGTCGCGACCTTCGATAACCTGAATCATGGGAATGTTATGTGCAACCGCATACTCAAAGTCGCGCTGGTCGTGGCTGGGAACTGCCATAACGGCGCCCGTACCGTAATTGCCCAAAACGAAGTCGCCGATGAATACGGGAACTTCCTTGCCGTTAACGGGGTTAATGGCGTAGATGCCTTTCAAGGGGCAACCGGTCTTGGTCTTGGTAGCGTCGGTGCGGTCAATCTCGCTCTTGCTTGTAGCTTCCTTAATGTATGCCTGTACTTCTTCTTTGTTTTCAATACGATCCATCAGGCTCTGAACGATCTTGCCGTCGGGAGCCAAAACCATAAAGGTAATACCGTAGATGGTTTCGATACAGGTGGTATAGATGGAGAATTCGCCGCCGCCCACCAATTTAAAGTCAACCTCAACACCGGTAGATTTTCCGATCCAGTTACGCTGAATCTCTTTTGTAGATTCGGGCCAATCAATTTCATCGAGGCCTTCCAACAGCTTTTCTGCAAAAGCGGGCTGATCAATAACCCACTGCATCATCATTTTCTTTACAACAGGGTAGCCGCCTCGCTCGGATTTGCCATCGATAACCTCGTCGTTTGCCAAAACCGTACCCAAAGCCTCGCACCAGTTAACGGGCATCTCGATACGCTTGGCGTAGCCTGCCTCCCACAGCTTTTTAAAGATCCACTGCGTCCACTTATAAAACTCGGGATCGGAGGTAGCCACTACCTTGGACCAGTCATAGTCGAAGCCAAGCTCTTTCAGCTGACCGGAGAAGGTATTGATATTCTTTTCGGTAAAGCCGTTGGGGTGGTTGCCCGTATCTACGGCATACTGCTCTGCAGGCAGACCGAAAGAATCGTAACCCATGGGATGCAAAACGTTATAGCCCTGCATACGCTTCATACGGGACATAATATCGGTGGCAGTATAGCCCTCGGGATGACCTGCGTGCAAGCCGACACCGGAGGGATACGGGAACATATCCAATACGTAGTACTTAGGCTTGGAAAAATCCCAAACGTCGGTATAAAACGTGTTGTTCTCTTCCCAGAATTTTTGCCATTTTTTCTCAATCTCTTTGAAATTGTACTCCATTTTTCTATCCTCTATCGTTTTATTAGTCTTCTTTTGCTTCAAATTCAACTCTCTCGGCTGCTGCCCAGAGTTTTTCCAAATTAAAGAAATCGCGGCTATTGGCATCAAAGATGTGCACGATTACGTCATCAAAATCCACCAAGATCCAGCCACCGCCCTGATACCCTTCCACACGGGAGGATGCGATCTTGTCTTCTTCCTTCAGTTTATATTCCACCTCGTCGCAAAGCGCCTTTAAGTGGGTGGAGGAGGTTGCCGTGGCAATCACGAAGAAATCGGTAATAACGGTTTCCTCACGGACCTTTAAAATGCTGATGCCTCTTCCCTTCTTCTCATCCAGAATACAGGCAATCTTTTTTGCTTTTTCAAGTGCTGTCATGAAAATTCCTTTCATTGTTTATTTGGTTCTTTGTTTCATATCCGCCAAAGCCGCCTCTCCGAGAGAGTGGAACGGAAGATTGTTTTCTTTCAAATGGCGTGCCACGTTTTCCATTACCTTGATCACCTGCTGATCAAAATACGTCAGCCTTAACGACGGGTCATCGGGGAAATTGCGATAAAACACCTCGCGTGCGCTTTGACAAGCCTTATGGGTACGCGTTTCTTCGATATAATCTGCAAAATAGAGAATCTTCTCTTTCAGATGCATACCCTTCCGTCCCGTGGTATGGTAACAAATGGCATCAATTGCTTCTGCAGAAAAAACGCCCGCCTCCTTTGCCATCTGTGCGGCAACCCTTCCGTGAAGCACGGCAGGAATTTCCAAATCCTCATCGGTGACCTTTTCCCCTTTTATATATAAATAGGAAGCAGCCTCATCCGCAGACAAGTCTTTTGCAAGGTCGTGATAAAGGGCAGCCAGTGCCATTTCCCTGATATCCTCAGGAGGCAAATCCAAATGAGAGCCAATACGAACCGCTTCTCTCTCAACAGCAAGCGTGTGGAAAAAACGGTGGGGAGACAGCGTGCTTTTCGCTTTTTTCAAAATACTCCGACGAAGTGAATCGGACGAGGCGCAATAAAGTTCTTTTTCCGCAATATACTCATTTACCGCAGGAGCAAGGGACAGAGAAAAGCCCCATTCACTCACCTGACGTCGGATGTCGGTCGAGGATATTATATATGGTTTTTCCTCCAAAAGCAATACGCGAGCCCCAAAATTTTCTTCAAGCCGTGCTTTTTTTTCATTGAGTTTTGAAAAGTCCTCAAAACGGTCCATAACGCAAAGAGTGCAAAGCTTTAAGATGTATTCGAACCTTCTCCACGTTTCAAAAGCAAGGAATTGATCCGTTCCGATAAACAAAAACAAATCGCTGTCGGGATGCATTTCAAGCACGCGCTCTACGGTAATATAACTGTAGCAGGTCCCCTGATCCTTTATCTCGCTGTCACTGATTCGAATGCGATCGGACAAGGGCAAAAAGGAAAGCCTTGACATCTCCAAGCGATCCTCATCCCGTGCGCCGCCGGAAATCAATTTATGAGGGGGCTTCCCCGAAGGGATCACGTATAAAAGATCAAGCCGTGCTTTTTCCAAAAATGCAAGAACCGCTTTTTCGTGTCCCAGGTGAGGCGGATCAAAAGCACCCCCGAAAATGCCGATGCGCAACTTACTCGAACAAGGCATTGACGAAATCCTCGGGATCAAAGGGGCGAAGATCGTCAATTCCCTCACCCACGCCGATAAACTTTACGGGTACTCCCAATTCTTTTTTCAGGGAGAATACGATACCACCCTTTGCGGTGCCGTCCAGTTTCGTTAAAACAAGACCTGTAATTCCTGCACTGCGGCTGAATTCCTTCGCCTGACTAACGGCGTTTTGTCCCGTGGTTGCATCCAAAACAAGGAGCATCTCACGGTCGCATCCGGGAAGCTCACGATCGAGAACACCGGAAATCTTATGCAATTCGTTCATCAGGTTCTTCTTGTTATGAAGACGGCCTGCGGTATCTACGATCAAAACGTCTGCACCGCGCTTTTTGGCAGCAGCGGCGGCGTCAAACACCACGGCGGCGGGGTCTGCACCGTCACCTTGGGAAATCATATCCACGCCAACGCGCTCTGCCCAGATCCCAAGCTGTTCTCTGGCGGCGGCGCGGAAGGTATCTCCTGCGGCAAGAAGGACGGTTTTTCCGTCCTGCTTCAGGAAATTGGTGATCTTTGCAATGGAAGTGGTCTTACCGACACCGTTGACACCGATCATCAAAATGGAAGAAGGCTTTGTGGAAAGCTTTAACTCCAAGCCGTCCTTTTCCAAAAGTGAAACCAAAATCTCGCGCAGGGCGACCTTGGCATCATCTCCTGTCATAATGCGCTCCTCGGTAACCTTATCCCGCAACTGATCAATAATATCCATTGCAGTTTCCGCACCGAAGTCAGCAAGAATCAGAATTTCTTCCAATTCCTCATAGAAATCCTCGTCAATTTCACCCGAAAGGGAGCGAAAAAGCGCATCTGCGCGATGCAAAATCGCATTTTTCGTTTTGGCAAGGCCTTGTTTTAATTTTTCAAAAAATCCCATTTCAAACTCACTTTCCATCCGACGCGTATTTATCGGATTCCGCGGCATCCAAACGAATAAAGTCACTGACACCTTTTTCCTGCATGGTAATACCGTACAGGGTATCTGCTTCTTCCATGGTTCCTCTGCGGTGTGTAATTACGATAAACTGGGTCTTATCATTATGTTTTTTAATGTACTGTGCAAAACGGCGAACGTTTGCTTCATCCAAAGCCGATTCGATCTCGTCAAAGATACAGAAGGGGCTGGGGTTGATTCGAAGCAAAGACATATACAAAGCAATGGCAACGAAAGCCTGTTCACCGCCGGAGAGAAGAGACAAGCTCTTGATCACCTTTCCGGGAGGCTGAACGCGAATCTCAACACCGCAGTTCAAAAGGTCTTCCTTATTGGTCAGTTCGATATCGGCACTGCCACCGCCGAACAGTTCCACGAAGATCTGACGGAAGGTGTAGCGAATCTGCTCAAAGGTTTCCGTAAACATATCCCGCATGGTGGTTTCCAAATCAGAAATCAATTTTTCCAATTCCTCTTTGGATTTGGTAATGTCGGTATACTGCGCGTCAAGGAAGCGGAAACGTTCCTGCGCTTCTTCCAATTCTTGTACGGAATCAAGGTTCACGGGGCCGATTCTGCGAAGATCTCCGCGCAATGCCTGCAATCTCGCCTCACCGCCCAAAGCATCGGTATCGGTTTCCTTTGCTTTTTCAAATTCCATATGCTCGGGAGCGATTTCATATTCCTCTGCAAGAGAACGGATGATGCTGTCTCTTTCCTTTTCTGCAGCAGCAAGTCTGCCCGCCAGTCGGGAGAAGGATTCCATTCTGCGTTCTTTTTCCGCCTGTTTTTCCTTTTGTGCAGAACGAATCTTGGCAGTTTCCTCTCCTGCGGCATTTACGCGATTGAGAAGCTGACGGATTTCCTCCTGTTTTGCGGTGATCTGCTCTTTCAAGCCATCTCTTTGCTTTTTGGATTCTTCAATCTTCAAAAGGGCTTCTTCCTTGGATTTTTCCAGCGCAGCAAGTTTTTCTTCTTTGTTCTTGCCACCCTCCTCCAAGGCTTTGAAGGCTTGGGCATTTTCGTTGAGTTTCGTTGCTTCTTGCTCCAGACGAAGCTGTGCCTGTCCTCGCAGAGCCAAAATTTCGCCC
>JAZOSM010000052.1:0-9557 GCA_045657125.1 Eubacteriales bacterium | reverse complement strand
AAATCATAAAACAATTCTTTGTTCATCAAAAACTTTGAACTGTAAATAGGTCTGTTTACTTCCTCGTTCTCAACATTAACGTTTACATTGTTTTCGTTCATAGAGGAAAACCTCCTTATATGTATTTTTATTTATTATACCACAAGGGAAAATTGATTGCAATTCCTTTTGGGTATTGGCTTTAAAAACCCGTTATGGTATAATAATATCTACTTCTTTTTTTTATCCAAGCCGCAGGCTTGGCATATCATCACCGCGCGAAGTGCGGTGCATATCATCAGCCTCTTTGGGGCTGTATATCATCACGCGTCAGCGTGTATCCTCCTGCGACTTGATGAGATCCCGCAACAGGTTGCGGATGATATACAAAACTTCGTTTTGATGATATGCAACGGCAAGCCGTTGATTTGTTTTGCGCAAGCGATATATCCTTGAAAAAGACACCGGTTTATGATATAATGCAAGAGAAAGAAGGTGCTTTATTATGACAAGAGAAGAATTTTTGCAAGAAAAGCGGGCGGAGAAGGCGGCGCGCTATAGAAAAAATCACGCGGCGTTTTACGCCAATCCGTCGATTGCTCGCATTGAGCCTTTTAAAATCGCAGACCGTCTTTATTACGTGGGTGACAAAAACGTATGCGTTCACTTGATTGATACGGGCGCGGGACTTGTGCTTTTGGATTCCGGTTATTTGGGCGCGGAGCATCTGCTGATTGACAGCATTTGGCGCGCGGGATTTGATCCTGCAAACGTTCGTTGGATCATTCATTCCCACGGACACAGCGACCATTTCGGTGCTTCCTCCGAATTTAAGAATATGTTTGGTACAAAGCTTGCCATTAGCCGTGTAGATGCCGAAATGCTTCGCAACAAGGGACAAAATGCTATTTCGAAGGTAGATTATCCTTATGCAAAAATGCCTGTTTTCGATCGAGAATTGGAGGATGGCGAAATTTGGCAAATGGGCGAGGTTTCTTTCCGCTTCGTTTTGACTCCCGGTCATACCGCAGGCGTTCTGAGCATCTTCTTTGAGGTGACAAGCGAAGGAAAGACCTATCTTGCGGGAATGTTCGGCGGCGCAGGAGTCAATGCAGTCAGCCTTCCTTATACCACTTGCAACGTTTATGACGGCGCATGCCCTCACCAGATGCTGGAGTCCATTGAAAAAATGCGTTTGGAGCCTGTGGTGATTCACTTGGGCAACCATCCCTACAACAGCAATACGGTGGAAAAGCGTGAGGAACAGCTTCTCCACGGCGGAAATCCCTTTATTGCTCCGGAAAGCTGGAACAATTTCCTAAGCGATCTGGAGAGTAAGGTTCGCAAGACCATGGCTGCCAATGAAAAATTGGAAGAAGAACTGAAAGCCATGGGGCTGTAATCACCCCGCGTATTAAAAACCGCATAACAGAAAACGCACCCTTGGTCCATGGACTAAGGGTGCGTTGTTTACTTTTACAGCTCGATGTCGATGGGGAAGCGTTCGGGGAAGTAGCTGTGATACAGGAGATAGAACACGTCGTCGATATCGATTTTGCCGTCTTTGTTATAGTCGGTGTTGTGATAGCTTTCAATGGGGTAACGCTCGGGGAAGAACAGGTTGAACAGGAAGTAGATGGCATCGTCCTGGTCGGTGGTGTTGTTTCCGTTGACGTCGCCGGGAACCAATCTCAAGTGACCGCATTCGTCGCAGGAGATATCTTTTTCATTGGTATAAACGTGATCGGGTACGGTTCTGGTCAAGTCGCAGTAGTTACAGCTTGTATCACAGGCATTGTCAAAATAGTGATTTTTGTCACCGCCCGGTCTTTTGATGCAGGCATTGTAGTGCCAGGTGGCGGAAGTAAAGTCGGTGTTGTTGGTGGAGGAGACGGTGATGCCGCTTTTGTCGGACTCGGTACCCTCGTACCATACGTCGGTCAGATTCGTACAGCCTTTGAATGCGTTTGCGCCGACGGTCTTAATGTTCTTGGGAAGCGCTACGGAGGTGATGGTATTGTCTGCCACGAATGCGGAATCTCCGATGGAGGTTACGGTGTAGGTGGTGCCCTGATATTCCACGGCGGCGGGAATTGCCGCGTCGGTCTGCCAGCCTGCATAGCCTACAACGGTAGCATTTGTGCCGCTGAGGGTATAATAGAAGGGACTGACAAAAACTTCGCTTTCATTTTCACCCGGCAAGGGGATGAAAGGGGTATCAATGTCTGTTGCAAAGGCAGTGCCTGCCAAAGCAGAGCAAAGCAAAAGCATTGCAAGGGTAAGGGAAATGATCTTACGAATAGATTTCATCGGAGTTCTCCTTCTTTTTGGATGGTACTTACTTAATAAAATTGGTATGGACCTTTAAGAATTTGCCTCGGTTTCGTAACGCAGCAATTCTACCAGCTTTTCTGCACAGATTTCACCGGTGCCGCTGACGAATTTACAAGCGTAAACCTCGTATTCACCGTGGGGGAATGCATCGTCGGATGGCATATAACCCAAAGAACCGTCGGTATAACCGCAAGAGAAGGTCGTCTGACAGGGGGATGCATCACGGATTTCTTTTCCGTTGGTATCAAACATTTCGTAGGGCGCGCCTGCAAAGCCAATGTCACCAAAGCGAATGGAGGTTAAGTTGATGCTGATGGTGCGTTCTTTGGTACCGCGGGAAATGGTGTGGGTGCAATCACGCTTGGAATTAAAGCCGAATTCCGCGAAAAGCTGTTTGTTGGAAAGCTTTCTTTGCTCGATGGCTTTCAAAGCCTCGTTTGCTTTATCCACGCGCTCCTGGGTTTCTACGCGAACCTGACCCTCGATGACGGCGGTTTGCACTTGAACTTTTCCGCTTTTCACCTGAGTTTCGTCTTTCAGAGCGCCTTTGATGATGCCCACCAGTGCACTGCCGCACTCCATATTGTCCCCGTAAACGTTTTCACCGGGGAATTTCTGTGTAAAGGTTACGTTGCCGGAGGCGCCGTTATAGTAAGCGAAATGCACGTCGAGATCTGCCTCGACTCCTTCCCGCATGGGAGCGACAAAGTCGGCGGAAACCACGTATTTGCCGTTGACCTTGTCACTTGCGGAGGACGCGGCGTGGCACTGCCAGTTTACCATCAGAATATCTTTTTTATCCTTTCGGTCGAAACGAACGGTGCGAAGCTCGGGATCGGCAACGCTTTCGCGGCTTACATAGTCGTCACTGGGGTTGCCGGAATGAATTCCCTTATAAGTGCCGTCTGCCATCAGATAGCGGCGGACGTAGCCCATACCGGTGGTATCTGCTCTGCCCGTATAAATTTCGGCGGGCGCCAAGTCGCGCAGGGCATCTTCAGCCGCTTGGGGGATTGCTTTATAACAGGTCTGAAGCCAACGGGTGTTGGCAGGATCGGTCTTTGCGCCGGGAATGGGTGCATTGTGGGTATGGGTTGCGGTAAAGGTTACGTTTTCCGCGGGGATTTTCAGCTTTCTCTCAATGCTTTTTTCAAATTGCTTAATGACGTCGGAGGAGCTCTGCTTCATATCCAAGGTGAACATCAAAGCAACGGTTTCTCCGTCACATACTGCAACGCAGGTGGCGTAAAGGGGCTCGCGGAGGACTTCGCCCTTTCTTCCCTCGCCGTAGGTGTCAATGGTTACGGGCAGGGGCGGGGAAATTTCTGCTCTGCCGTAGCCAACGGAAAAGCCCTCGGGATAGACGATCTTGCCCGAGTTTTTCTGATTTGTTTTTTCGCCGCCTTCGGTTTTGGTCTCGGAAGACGCCGTTTCCGCTACGGAAATGGCAGAAGAACAGGAAAGCAGGGTGCAAAGCAGCGTGCTGATTACCAGCAGAACTGCGACGATTTTTTTCATAGCCAAGACCTCCGAGCACAAAATTACACATTCTCATCCTATATAATATCTATTTTTGAATAAAATGTCAAGAACGTCTTATGAAAGTTTGAGGGTTTTTGTGAAAATCGCAGGGCGTGGGCAGAAAATCCCGCAAAAAAAAACGGCAATTGACTTGCAATTTCCCCGTTTTTCCAATATAATGAAGAAAAATCATTCAAACGAGGAGAAACGACATGGCAAGATTTTCACGATTTCGTTATGCGCCCGTTAAACCTTTGGGTAAAGACGGCCGTTGTGTGACTGCTTCCGCAAAGCATTTGGCTATTTCCAAGGAAGCTGCTGTAGAAGGTACCGTTCTTTTGAAGAACGATGGAATTCTTCCTTTGCAAAAGGGTGAGAAGATTTGTTTGTTCGGCAGAGGTGCCGGTGAATTTATTTTTGGCGGCGGCGGAAGCGGAAACGTGCTTTCCGACGTGCGCATCAGCCTTTCCGATGCATTGCAGACTGCTGCGAAAAAGGGCGAGATTCAGCTTTTTGAGCCTTTGATTACCGAGGCGAAGGCGGCAGTGAAGGAAATTATGAAGGAGGGCGACGCCCTTCCGTATGCCGACCGCAGAGTTTGGAATACCTACCGTCCTTTGGATCCCCTGCCCATCAGCGAAAAGACCTATAAGGAGGCTGTGGAATTCGGCGGTGTTGCCATTCTTTCCATTCTCCGTTATTCCACCGAGGGAACCGTGGACGGTGACCGCAAGCCCGGCGAGGGAGGCTTTGAGCTGTTTCCCTCCGAGATCGAGCTTTGTGAGAAGCTTGGCCGCGACTTTAAGTCCGTAATCGTAATCTTTACCGTTTGCGGTATGCTGGCTACCAAGCCGTTCCTTGACAATCCCAAGGTTGGCGCAATGCTGTATCCCGTATTCGGAGGTTCTTTTGCAGGCGAAGCTTTGGTAGATATTTTGCTTGGTAAGTGCTATCCCTCCGGACATCTGCAGGATACCCTGGCAGAACATATTGAGGACTATCCCTCTACCGCAACCTATCTGGAAAGCGACGACTACGTTTGCTACGAGGAAGATATTTTCGTCGGATACCGTTATTTTGAGACCTTCTGTCCCGAAAAGGTGGTATTCCCCTACGGCTTTGGACTTTCCTATACGACCTACGACGTTCAGTGTCTGGGAGCTTCTTTGGATAAGAATACCGTGAAGGCAGAGGTTTTGGTGAAAAACGTCGGTTCCTTCCGCGGAAAAGAGGTTGTTCAGCTGTATCTGTCCGCACCCCAAGGAAAACTCGGTAAGGCGGCAAAGGTTCTTTGTGCATTTGCAAAGACCCGTGAGCTTGCTCCCGGTGATCAGCAGAAACTGACCCTGACCTTTGACGTTCGTTCCTTTGCATCCTTCGACGATCTCGGTAAGATCGAAAAGAGCGCGTTTGTTCTGGAAAAGGGCGAATACAAGGTTCTTATGGGTACCAACGTAAGAGACTGCAGTCAGATTCTCACCTTTGAAAAGAAGGAAGACGAGATTGTTCGCCGTCTGCACTCTTATCTGGCTCCCACCACTTTGGAAAAGAGATTGACCGCTACGGGTGAGTACGAAGCACTTCCCAAGGCAGAAATTCCCAAAACGCCCCGTCGCGGCGCACCTTTGAAGGCGAAAAAGCCTGAGGTGGACTTCACCTTGGAAACCGCGTTCAAGAAGGATCAGGTGGAAGAATTTATCGCATCCCTTTCCGATCGCGAAATGACCGATATGCTGTACGGCCATCCCGCCATCAACGCGACGCAGACCGGTTATATCGGACCGATGATCCCCATCCGTAACAAAGAGGGATGGAAGGACGTGCATTGCATTCCCCCCGTTCCCACTTCCGACGGACCTGCCGGTTGCCGTACCCATAACGACAGCGAAGTATTTACCACCTTCTTCCCCAGCGGAAACACGATGGCACAGACCTGGAACCTTCGCATTGTTGAGAAGATCGGTAAGACAGCTGCTTTGGAGGTAAAGGAGAACAACTCCGGTATTTGGCTTGCTCCCGGTATGAACATTCACAGAAGCCCTCTTTGCGGAAGAAACTTTGAGTACTACTCCGAGGATCCCTTTGCAACGGGTATGGTTGCCGCCGCTATGGTCAAGGGTGTTCAGAAAGAAAAGATCTCCGCTACCATCAAGCATTTCTGCTGTAATAACAAAGAAGTTAACCGCAAAATGAGTGATTCCCGCGTTTCCGAGAGAGCGCTGCGCGAAATCTACCTGCGCGGTTTCGAGATCGCTGTGAAAAAGTCCAATCCTTGGTGCGTTATGACCAGCTACAACCTGGTCAATAGCCGTCGCTGCAGTGCAAGCTGGGAATTGATCCGCGGTATCCTCAAGGGCGAATGGAAATACGAGGGTCTTGTTATGACCGACTGGTGGACCTACGCGCACTTTGAAGAAGAACTTGCCGCAGGAAACGACGTAAAGATGCCTGTAAAGTTCACCACTTCCATGCCGGGCACTCCCATGGATTTCGACATTGTTGAACGTATGGAGCAGGGACACATTTCCCGCACCGCCGTTTATGATGCCGTTCGCAGAATTTTGCATTTGATGAGCCACTTTGAGTAAGAGATGAAAAAACGCATCGGAATTCCGATGCGTTTTTTTTATTTTGCAAAGCGGTAGCTTTTGACGAAGTCCAAAAACAGAAGATCCTCCGGAGTGAGGACTCTGCTTTTTCGCAGGTAGAGGCGGTAGGCGCGGCGGCAAGCGGGCAGGTCAATGGGGCGGATCACAAGGCCGCGGGTGTAGCTTCCTTTGCTGTGGGACGGAACCAGCACTGCTCCCGCTCCCTTTTTGGCAAGAGTCCAGGCAGTGGTTTGATTGTGAGAGGAAAAAAGGGGCGGAGGAAGATTTTTCGCGGCAAAGCCGCTTTCAACGGTTTCCTTCAGACCGTGGTTGATTCTCGGCCAGATCAGTGTTTTTCCCGAAAGCTCCTTCGGGGAAATGCAGACGCTTTGCGCCAGAGGATGACGGGGGTGCATCATCAGGGCGGGAGAATCCTCAAACAACAAAAGCTCGTTGCAGCCCCGGGCAAAGGGCGCGGGCACGTCTCCATCGGCGGCGAACAAAAAAGAAAAGCGTGTGTTGATCCCTGCGGCGGTAATATCCCTTGGCTGGACGGAGGAGGTGGACAGGGGGATCTGCGGATGGGCAATAGAAAAATCCGAAAAAAGATCGGCAAAAATATTGGCGGAGGTAGAGGCGATGACGATACCGTTTTTTCGATCCGTCAGGCTTTCCAAAAGATCGTTTTTGGCATCGGAAACGCTATCCAGAAT
Organism: Eubacteriales bacterium; assembly: GCA_045657125.1. Taxonomy (GTDB): domain Bacteria; phylum Bacillota; class Clostridia; order Oscillospirales; family SIG627; genus RGIG5579. Next base: position 2,422 of record JAZOSM010000052.1, on the reverse strand, counting down.
ATAATTGACGTATTCCAGAAAAATCTCACCCTGACGGTTCAGCGCGAGGCGGTTTCCCGTGCGCTCAAACAGCTTCGTGCCCAGCTCCTCCTCCAAGGCCGCCATGGAAGCGGAAACGGCGGGCGGGGTAATAAACAGAATCTTTGCCGCGGCGGAAATGGTTCCGTATTCGGCAACGGCTTTAAAATAGCGGAATTGATTAACGTCCATAAGGATTCTCCTTGGTTTGATAAGAAAAGCCTACCACGAGGAGGAGAAAAAGTCAATTGCGAGAGAAAGTTTTTCTTAAAATAGTTAAAATATATTTACCTTTACTTTTTTCATTCTTTTGCGTATGATGTTCCAGAGAAAAGGGAAAGGAAGTTTTGAGAATGAGAACGTTTAATATATGCGATTACGGGGCGGTATTTGCCGATACCCTGCAGACGGAGAAGATCCAAAAGGCCATTGACGATTGCTTTTTGGCAGGAGGCGGCAGAGTTCTGGTGCCCTGCGGAATTTATCGGACGGGCGGGCTTCGCCTTCGCTCGGGGGTTCAGCTTTATCTGGAGGCGGGTGCTATTTTGCAGGGAAGCCGCGATCCCGACGATTACAACGCCTTTGAATTTGACAAGATCGAGCCCGTGACCATGGAGCCCATCGGAAATACCCCCGCTACCGGCCGCAGCGCTGTGGCAACCAGCCGCTGGTGCAACGGACTGATCCGCGCGCTGGATGCGGAGAACATCTCGGTGATCGGTGAAAAGGGCTCGTACATCGACGGCTGTAACTGCGCCGATATTCCCGGCGGAGAGGACGGCTACCGCGGACCTCACGGAATGAGCATCTGGAGATGCAAAAACGTGCATCTGGAGGGTTATACCTTTATCAACAGCTCCAACTGGTGCCACGCCATTTTCCAAACGGAAAATATTACGGTTCGGAATATTTCCGTCCACGGCGGTCACGACGGTCTGGACGTTCGCACCTGCGACAACGTTCTCGTTGAGGACTGCGAATTTTACGTTGGGGACGATGCCGTTGCAGGCTTTGACAACAACGACGTGATCGTGCGGAACTGTAAGCTCAATTCCGCTTGTCAGAGCATTCGCTTCGGCGGAAACAACGTTCTTTTCGAGAATTGCACCTCTGAGGAGAACCGTTTCGGCTTCCGCAAGCACTTGGATGATAAGTCCAAGGAAATGGGGGCGTTGACCAACGATTCCTGCCGCAGAGAATCTACCACCCCTTTTTCCTACTATTGCGATTTCCGTGCGATTCTGAGAAAGCCTGCGGAAAACATCGTGATCCGCAACTGCCACTTTGCCCAGGCAAGGGATCTGATCCGCTTGCAGTTCGACGGCTACCACATTTGGTGCTGTAACCGTTCTCTGCGTTCCATCACCTTTGAAAACTGCTCCGTCAGAGAGCTGATCCGCCCGGGTATGCTCTGGGGAGACGAAAAGGAAAAGGTGACCTGCATTTTCCGCAATATGACCATTGCCTGCCGCAAGGGCTACGAAAAGGAGCCGTTGTTTGTGGCGGCAAACTTTGAAAAGATCGTATTTGACCACTGTACCTTTGAGGGCTACGAGGATCCTCATATTCTCGCGGCTACGGACGACGTGGTGGAGGTCATCGGTTGCTCTGCTCCCCTGCGTGTGCAAAAAGCCACCCAGGAGGAATGCCTGGAGGCCCATCCCTGGGGAACGGGAATTCTGGATGCCAAGCACATTCTGGCAGGAAAACGGGTCCACAAGGGAGATAAGCCCGATTAAAACAAAAACCGCATCGGTTTCCGATGCGGTTTTTTTGTTTATTCAAAAGACATAATGACGTAGGAGCAATCCTCGGGAAGACGAATGACGATCGTCTCTCCGTCTCTTTCCACCACCGCTTCCTCTTTGTTAAAGGGGGTGTAGACTGCGGGAGTCTTGCCGGTCTTAAAGCGCAGGGTGCGGGAGATGTTGATGGGCTTTATGGTGGTCAGAAGATTGACGCGACTTCGGTGGGTGCGGATGCGGTCAAGCTCGTGATCAATATCTACGTCGTAGTCTGCCGCCAAAAGCTGAACGATGACCTGATCGCCGTTTTCACGCATGGTGCAGATATAACCCTTGGCTCCTTCCACGAGAACGGGCAGAGGCTTGATCATCTGCCGTACCAATTCCAAAAGCTTTTCGGAATTGGTTTCGCCCAAACGGTGGGGATGATACCAAATGCCCTCGGCAGGGGTTTGCCAAGCATTTTCGTCCTTTGAGGGGGCAACGTCCCAATTCAGGAACCAATCTGCCTGCTTAACGTGAATTCCGTCGGGGACGGTGGGGAAAAATTCATCTGCGGGAACGTCCAGACGGTTGGGCAGGCGCCAAGTGTTTTGACAGCCCTCAATGGCGGTGGGACCCGTTGCGATGATGTTTCCGCCTGCGGCAAGGTACTGCTT
>JAZOSM010000051.1:0-23353 GCA_045657125.1 Eubacteriales bacterium | reverse complement strand
AAATGGATATGACAATCTGTACTTGCATCACAAACGGAAAACAGGGATACTTCCCCACCGCATCTGCATACGCAGAAAACGGATACGAAAGATCAATCTCCCCGTTTGCCCATGATGTAGCTCAGAAGTTGATTGATGCTGCTGTCGAGATCATCGACACAATGAATCAATAAATTCATAAAACAAAAATGAGAGGATCACCTCTCATTTTTGTTTGCATCCAAATAACCTTGTAAAATCAATTGCGCAGACAAAGCATCAACGCAGTTCACGTGACTGCGATTGTCAAGCCCCGTCTCAAATAATAAAGTATGTGCCTGACAGGTAGTATAACGTTCGTCCTCGGTAACAACGGGTACGTCAACCAGTTCTCGAAGAAACGACAAAAAGAATTCGGTCTTTTCGCAACGTTCACCTCGAAAACCGCCCGCGCGCTCCGGCATACCGACAACAATTTTTTCTGCACCACGTTCTTTTGCCATTATAGCAGCTTTGGACGCAGCATCCTTCGCTCCTTTGACCTGAACCGTAGCAACGCTGACCGCCAATCGTTCTTCGCGATCACAAATGGCAATACCCATACGTTTGTCGCCAAAATCAATACCCAATGTAATCATATACAACCTCAAAAGTTTTTTAACATCATAACACAAAAACTTTTAAATTGCAACGAAAGAAAATGATTTTAGGGATTGAATTTTTTTTAACTTTGCGATATAATATACAAAAATCATTTAAAAGAGGTACATTATGTTCTTGAACACTCCTATTTCATTTTTTGCCGCTGCAACCATGGATTTCACCGGTATTATTTTAATGGTTGCAATGCTTGCAATTATGTATTTCGTAATCTATCGTCCTCAAAAGAAGCAGGAAAAAGAAATTGCTAAAATGAGAGACAACTTGCAAATCGGCGATGAAATCTCCACAAACGGAGGTATTCTCGGCCGTGTAGTAAAGATCAAAGACGATATCGTTACAATCGAAACCGGTTCCAACAAAAACAAGCTCAAAATTTTCAAGTGGGCAGTAAGAGCAGTTGAAATCCCCGCTAACGCAGAGGAAGACGACGAATAATCCTTAAAACTGACAGCTTCTGAAGAAAAAATTCTACATACAATAAAAAAATTTGAAAAAAATCAAAAAAACACTTGATTTTCTTCTAACAATGTGGTAGAATACAAAACGTTCCGCGGAAGCTGAATATGGAAAGATGGCTGAGCTGGTCTAAGGCGCACGACTGGAAATCGTGTAGTGGCTAATACCCACTCCAGGGTTCGAATCCCTGTCTTTCCGCCAAAAACTCCGGTGCAATCGCATCGGAGTTTTTATTTTATCTTAATGTGTCTTGAAAATTTATACAAAACATATTATAATAAAATCCAATAAATTTAATTGAACAATCTGCAGTTCAGAAAGTGAGTCGATATGAATTATTTCTCAATGTCAAAAAACGATTTGCAAAAAGAATACGATAATCTACTGAAGAATTGGCTCGAAATCAAATCTCAAAATCTCTGCCTGGATATGTCCAGAGGTAAACCCGAAATCGGACAATTAGACCTTTCTTTGGATTTGCTGACCATTTTAAAGACTCCCGACGATTGCAAAAATCAAAACGGCTTTGACGTTAGAAACTACGGTCTTCCTACGGGCATTCCCGAACTGAAAGATATCTTTGCAAAAATTATGGGCGTAAAAGCAAGTGAGATCTTCACAACGGGCAATTCCTCTTTAAATATGATGTACAACATCATTGTAGACGCCATGGCAATCGGTTTTGCAGAATCGGAAAAGCCTTGGGGCAAATATGATAAAATTCGTTTTCTCTGCCCGGCTCCCGGTTATGATCGTCACTTCTCAATTTGTCAGCACCTGGGCATCGAAATGATTACCATTCCCATGCTCGCAACCGGTCCCGATATGGATATGATTGAAAAACTCGTTGCAAGTGACGAAACCATTAAAGGCATTTGGTGCGTACCGAAATATTCCAATCCGACAGGCATCACATTCAGCGACGAAACCGTTCGACGCTTCGCCTCTTTGAAGCCCAAAGCAAATGACTTTAAAATCTTTTGGGATAACGCATATCTTGTTCACGATCTTTATGATGAACACGATCAGCTTCTGAACATTCTCAGAGAAGCAGAAATCTACAACAACGAAGATATGATCTTCCAATTTATGTCCACATCGAAAATCACTCTCGCAGGAAGCGGCGTTTCCTTCGTAGCTTCTTCCGAAAATAACATTAAATGGCTTTCATCCATGCTTTCTTTTGAAGGCCTCGGCTATGACAAGGTAAATCAGTTGCGCCACGTGAAATTTTTCAAAGACGAAAACGGTGTATATGAAATTATGAAAAAGCACGCGGCAATTCTCAGACCCAAATTTGAAGCCGTTTTAAAAACCTTTACCGAAGAATTTGCCGACACAGGTTTTGCATCTTGGCATGCACCTCGCGGCGGTTATTTCATCAGTCTGGAAGTAATGGAAGGCTGTGCAAAGAGAACTTGGGATCTTGCATCAGAAATCGGTGTTACGCTCACCAATGCCGGAGCTACCTTCCCTTACGGAAAAGACCCCAAAGACAGCAACTTGCGCATCGCTCCCAGTAACGTAAAGCTCAGCGACGTAACCGTAATTGCGAAATATGTGACCATTTGCGCAAAACTTGCCGCGCTGGAAAAACTTTTAAAAATTTAATCTTGACGAAAATCTTATTTTCTTCTATAATATGTTATATTTATAAAAGTCTCCAGAAAGGAAACTCAAATGAAAAAGACCTTGAAATATGCATTTATTGCACTCCTGTTAATTACGATTGTTGCAATCCCCCTCTTGGGAGTTCGTTTTTACGACTTCGGGTACAACAAAGATACCAAAGAGTGGTTTTCTGATTGGACAACTCTTGTACCCGCGATTACCGATGACAACGCGTTTCTCGCAAACATGCAGTTCGGCGGTGGTAGCGCAGTATACCTTGAGTACGACGCTGATGATGATAAGATCAACAGCGAAGAAAACCTGAAAAAAGGTGCAGAAATTCTTGAAGAACGTTTCACAAGCCGTGGCTACACCGATGCAAAGGCAATCGTGGAAGATGGATTGATTCGCATCGATTTTGCACAAAAGACCTACATTGACAGTGTTATCCAATCCTTTGGTACAATTGGCAAGTGGTCTTTCGTTGGATCTGATATGTCTAATGTTCTTTGTGACGAAACTTACGTGAAAGACGCACAGGTATCTCAGAATCCTTCCGGCGGTTATGCTGTAACCATGGAATTCACCGAAAAAGGCGCTGAAGAATTTTTCGCTAATGCTGCAAGCTATGCAGTTTCCGGATCTTACTTCTTTATGATGTTAGACGATCAAATGGCAGCTTACCTTAACATCACCGACAGCACTGTCAGAGACACTTTCACTTTTGGTCAGTATGATTATGAAAATGCAGCAGCACTGGCATCCTACATCAAGACCGGTTCCCTGCCTGCTGCAGTAAAAGTTGTAAAAGTCAACGAGCTTGCACCCACCCTCGGCACCGCACCTCTCGCAATCATTTACGGTTGCATCGCAGTTGTTATGATCGCTCTTGTTACCGCGTTCTTTGTTGTAGGTAAGAAAGCAGGAATCTTTGCTACCGCAGCTTTGATTGCAAACATTGCAATTCTCTTGACTTCTATGATCACTTCTTCCTATCAGCTGAATTTCGTGACCTTGATCACTATGGTAGTGCTTTTGGTTTTGGGCGCACTTCTTTCTATGTTTGCTCTTCGTCCTGTTGGCGAAAGCCTAAAAAACAGCTCTCACATCTCTGTAGCTGCAATGGAAAAACTTAGTAGCCTCAACCTGAAGACTATTTGGATTCACGCAATCCTTTTGATCGTTGCTCTGCTTTGCATTATGTTTGCAAGAGGAAACTTTATGTACGTCGCAAGACTTTCCATGGTTTTTGCTGCAGCAAATATTGCTACTTATTTCCTCATCTTCTATTTTGGTATCAAGACACTGTCGAGCAGCAACGAATAAAAGTCATACAAAAAAAGTCATACAAAAAAGCCGTTCGTTTGAACGGCTTTTTTTGTAAAAATCTTTTGTGCACACTCTCTGTCAAATCGAGTTCTTCTTATACAGAAATAAGAAAAATCTTTTTCCCTTTTCTTTTTGCATATCGAATTGTTTGTGCGGTTCCACTCATCTTCTCCTTTTCGGAAAAAACCGCAATAAGTGCATCGGAAGAATCCACCAAATAATAATTTCGGTTTTTATAGCAATCCTTCGTAAAGTTTCTTGAGACCAAAAAACGTTTTGATGAAGCGTCCATAATTCTACGATATCGCTTTTTGTTTATTTCGGAATTTGTAACAGGTTGAGCAATAAAAGGAACAACGGCGCAAATTTCCAAAGGAGGATCAAATTGATTTTTCAATTCAAGAACGATTTCACCGCACCAAAGATCTACGCCCTCTGCCATACCGCAGTAAAAAGTTCTGCAGCCTGCATTACACACTTGAATTATTGTATTTTTAATTCGGTTTCGCAATTCAAAAAAGCCTTCAGACTGTTCGTCGAAACCGAATGAAAATGAACGCGGTCTATGACCTGTAAATGCACAAGATTTAATGTTATTTATCATACGCACCTCACTTTTTCAGTATATCATTTTCTCTATATTTTTGCAAGAAGATTACGAGCAAACCTTTACTTTTTTTTAGATTTATAGTACAATTAAAGCATTACAGAAGGAGACCGATATGCCTGAAATTGATCTGAAATTAAAACAACAATTATTTGATAATTACTATTCAATTTTGAATGATAAGCAAAGAGAAGCCGTTTTAACTTACGGAGGCCCTTTGCTTGTAATTGCCGGAGCAGGAAGTGGAAAAACAACCGTTCTTGTTAACCGTATTTCCCATCTAATTCATTACGGAAACGCCTATCTTTCCAACAAAAAGGTTGAAGTGACAACGGAAGAATTAATGTTGCTCCAACAACTCGCAAAAGATAAACATCTATTTCCCAGAGCTGCGTATCCACCTATTTTAAAGAGTTTTGCAGATAACCCCTGCCCTCCCGACCGCATTTTGGCAATCACCTTTACCAATAAAGCCGCAGGCGAAATCAAAGAACGATTAGAAAACGTTATTGGTGAATGCGCACGTGAAATTTGGGCAGGAACATTTCACTCGATCTGTGTTCGACTTCTTCGTATGTTTGCCGATGAAACTCAATACGGCAAAGAATTTATCATTTACGATCAAGACGATTGCAAGAAAATCGTTGCAAACATCCTGAAAGAAATGGATATTGACAATGAAGAAATCACCCCCAAATATGTAATGAACGTCATTTCCAAAGCAAAAAATGCTCTTTTGAGCCCATCTGATTTTGAAGAACAAAATCAAGGAAGTGAAAAGAGAAGAATCTGCGCAAAAATCTACCACGCCTATCAAAAGCAGTTAAATGATGCTGATGCAATGGATTTTGACGACTTGATTCTACAAACGGTTTATTTGCTTCGCGATAACGAGCGAGTTCGTAAATACTGCCAAAACAAATTTCAATTCGTGCTTGTTGACGAGTATCAAGATACCAACCACGCGCAATACCTTCTCATGAAATACATTGCTGACGGCAGCAGAAATGTGATGGTTGTCGGTGACGACGACCAAAGCATCTACAAATTCAGAGGCGCTGCCGTTGAAAACATTCTGAACTTTGATAAACAGTATTCCGATGCCAAAATCGTACTTCTTGAACAAAATTACCGTTCAACCAAAAGTATTATTTCTGCCGCAAACGCTCTGATTGAAAACAACAACTCCCGCAGAGGGAAAACTCTTTGGTCCGATAACAATATCGGAAAAATGCCTAGGGTAACACAACTTGAAAATCAAGAAAAAGAAGCCCTGTTCCTCGTTGATGAAATCAGCCGTCTGACTGTCGGAAACGATTATAAATACAAAGACATCGCAATCCTCTACCGCACAAAAGCACAGGCAAATATTCTCGAAACGATTTTCACAAAATCCGGACTGCCCCACAGACTTTTGGCAGGGCTTCGTTTCTACGATCACGCAGAAGTAAAAGATATCATCGCTTATCTGCGCTTTTTACACAACAAGTCCGACTTTATTAGCTTTAGCCGCATCATCAACGTTCCCCGCCGAGGAATCGGACCGACTACCGTTGAAAAAATTCGTGAAATTTCAAATGAAAATGAACTTGATTTTTACGAAGTTATTGCGCGAGCAAATGAATTTCCCGACCTTAAGAGAAGCGCTGCGAAGCTAGCTGAATTTCATCGTTTGATTGAGTCATTAACCGAATTTTGCAATGAACATTCTCCCTCGGAAATCGTCCACGAGATCATTGACCGAACCGGTTATATGCTGACCTTGCTTGGTGATGAAAACGAAGAAAGAAGAAAAAATGTGGATGAATTGATTTCTTCCGCTACCTTCTTTGAGGAAAAGCACGAAGCAGAAAATGCAACTTTATCGGGATTTTTGGAAGAAATTGCACTTGTTACCGATGTAGATAACTACGATAAAGATGCAAATTCCGTGGTAATGATGACCGTTCACGCGGCAAAGGGATTGGAATTCCCCGTCGTATTTTTAGTTGGCATGGAAGAAAATCTCTTTCCTTCCCCACAATCAAGTTCTACCGAAGAAGATTTAGAGGAAGAACGCAGACTGGCTTACGTGGCAATGACACGAGCAAAGATGGAGCTTTACATTACTTGTTGTCATCATCGTATGCTCTACGGCAAAACCAATTCCAACGATATTTCCAGGTTTATTCGCGAAATCCCAACGGATATGATTGATATCAATCTTTATCAACCGGCAATTTATTCCAGCAACATTGAAGAACGATGCGGGTACCGTCCATCAACCGTATACAGAGTTAATGATTTTGAAAAAAGACCAACTGCCTATCCTACTCAAATCAAAAAGCCTGCCCCCGCTTCTCAAAAGCAAGAAATTTTTTCAGAAGGCGATCGCGTAAGTCACGGTATCTTCGGATTGGGTACGATCCTCAGTGCAAAATCCTATGCCGCAGACACTCTATATGAAATTCAATTTGATAAAGCCGGCATGAAAAAATTAATGGCAACCTATGCAAAATTAAAACGTGCAAAGTAACAAAAATGCCTCTTTTTCATAATATACATAAAGTATTTATGGAAGAGAGGTCTTTTTTATGTCCGAGCTTAAACAGCAATATTTTGCATCAATGAATACTTCCAAAGGATTTCAGAACTATTTTTCAAATGTATTCAACACAAATGAATTGAAAAAAGTATATATCTTGAAAGGCGGTCCGGGAACGGGAAAATCCAGCTTTATGAAACACATCGCAGAACACGAAATTGCTCATGGAAACCAAGTTGAATTTTTCCTGTGCTCCTCTGATCCAAGCTCTTACGATGGGATCATAATTCAAGAGAAAAAAATTGCAATTTTAGACGGAACTGCACCTCATAATTACGATCCGCATTTTCCCGGTGTTGTAGAAGAAATAATCAATTTAGGTGAATTTTGGGATGCGGAAAGATTATTACATAAGAAAAGCGAAATTATAGATCTTATTACAAAGAAAAACAATTTGTACCAACGAAGCTATCATTTTCTGTCTGCCTATGGAAAAATTTGCGATGAAATTCTTTCATATATAAAAAAGCAAATTCTGTCAAAGAAAATGGCAAAAAACATCAAAGTGCAAGCTTCTCTTGTATTTTCAAAAAACGAAAAGAGCAAAGAAACAATAAGGAATATCGAGACAATTTGTAAAGACGGCGTTTTAAAACTCAACACCTTTGAAAAAATTTGTGAAAAAATATGGATTGTTGAAGATTATTATTTCTCAGCATATTTATATATGAACGCGCTGTATGAGTTAGCAAAAATTGGCAAACAAGAATTCATTATCAGCTACTCGCCTTTGTTTCCAAATCTCCCAAATGCAATATATTTTCCTGAAGAAAAAGCCTGCTTTGTCGTTGGAAAGAGAGACTACGACGGAGAGATCAATCATAAGGAATACCACTATATCAATATGAAACGTTTTCTAAAAATGGAGACGATAAAGGAAGCAAAATCAAAGCTGAAATTTACCGAAAAATGCTCCCTGGAGCTTCTGAATGGAGCGATCGAGTCATTCAAAGAAGCGGGGTTGAAACACAAAGAAACAGAAGCATATTACATCGCTGCAATGAATTTTGAAAAATTGGAAAAAGAGATACAAAAATTTGAAAAATCATAAAATTGATTCTTCCCAATTAACTTGACACTGTCCAATCAGTTTTGTATAATAATAGCAAGAAATGTAAAATTATAGGTGAGTATTATTATGTTGCCGGAATACGAATTCAGAGAGATTCCCCTACACGTTTTTAAAATCGTCAATAACGTGAATGAATTTCCCGTAAAATTTCATAAACAGTTGGAACTATGTTACGTGCTTGACGGAGTTTTGGAAGCCGAAATCGAGGGAAAAAAGCGCACTTTAAATAAAGGTGATTTATATCTTGCCTTTCCAAATATTCCGCACGCGGTTTACAATAGTTCCGCCAGTGTGCTGATCGCAATTGTTGACAGCGAAATCGTGCATCCTTATCACGAGATTTTATCGCATCAAAAGCCGAAAGATCCGATTATCAAAAGTGATTTCCTTTCCGATGATATAGAATCTCTGTTTCATCAAATTTTCAACAGTTACATCAACGAATCCCCATTTAGAAGCACGATTTTGCACTCTCTGTTAAATGCACTGTTGGGAAATCTTCTTAACACTTGCCAAATGGTGCCAAGAAACTCGGAAAATGAATTGATTGAGAAAATTTTAATTTATTTTTCTGACCATTTTACCGAAAAAATTACTCTTGACAGCATTGCAAACGAATTCAATTACAGCAAATACTATATTTCTCATATCATCAACGATACGCTTCATTGCAATTTTTCAACGTTGATCAATTCTTATCGAATTAGTCTGGCACAAAATCTTTTGGTTTCATCCCGGAAATCCATCGGAGAAATTGCTTCTTTATGCGGTTTCCAAAATCAAAGTTCTTTTAACCGAGTTTTTTCAAAGCACGTTGGCTTCTCGCCTTGTCAATTCCGTTCCAAACGGGAACGCTACGAAGATAACAAAAAAGATTAAAAAAGAGGTCGTTATGAACGTCATATTAGCTTCCGCCTCCCCCAGAAGACAGGAACTTCTTAAAAGGATATTTCCCGCCTTTCAAATTGTCCCCGCGGATATTGATGAAAGTCTGCCCGAGGACATCGGACCCGAATTTGCGCCGATATTTTTAGCTGCAGAAAAAGCAGAGGCAATTGCAAATCAATTCCCTGATGACTTAATCATTTCAGCAGATACCATCGTTTTAGCAGAAAATAAAATTTTAGGAAAACCCGTTGACGCAAATGAAGCAACGCAAATGCTCAAATTGTTATCCGGAAAGACTCATAAAGTCATTACAGGATGCTGTATCAGAAAAGGTGAATTGATCAGTTCTTTTTCCGAAGAAAGTTACGTAACTTTTTTTGATTTAAACGAAGAAGAAATTCATTCTTACGTTTCTTCGGGAGCCTCCGAAGGCAAAGCGGGTGCGTACGGAATCCAGGATACCGGTGCCTTATTCGTTGAAAAAATTGAGGGCGACTATTACAACATTGTCGGTCTCCCTATAGCAAAACTCAACCGAGAAATAAAAACATTATTGGAGCAAGAAAATGGTTAAAGCAGATAAAAATTACATTATCGAAATTCGCAGAAAATTGCATCGCGTTCCTGAGCTTGGATTTGAATTGGACGAAACACTGAAAATTGTAAGAAATGAACTTGAAAAGCTTGGTATCGACTACACGGAAGAATTAGGAAAATCCAGCATCGTGGCAACGATCAATCCCGATTCCAAAGGAAAGGTAATTGCAATTCGAGCTGATATGGATGCACTGCCGATCCAAGAAAACACAGGACTGCCCTATTCCTCTATTCACGAAGGAAAAATGCACGCTTGCGGTCACGATTGTCACACCGCAATGCTTTTGGGCACTGCAAAAATTTTAACCGAAATTCAAGATCAATTGACTTGCAAAGTAAAATTGATCTTTCAAGCCGCAGAAGAAAAGGGTGGCGGAGCCAGACTTCTGTGCCTTGACGGAGTTATGAATGATGTGGATTATATCATCGGTTGTCATGTAACAAGCTCTCTCGACACGGGAAAGGTTGCGCTAAACAATGATGTTATGAACGCATCCAGCAGAAGCGTTGCGATCATTTTGCACGGTAAAGCAAGTCACGTTTCATCGCCTCATTTGGGTGTTGACGCCATTGCTATGGCTTGCCGCGTTTTCAATGATATCCAAATAATGAGAGCAAGAGAAATGAACCCGATGAAACCGCTTGTAATCGGTTTTGGTGAAATCCACGGCGGAACAGCGAGAAACGTTATCTGCGACAAGGTAATTCTCAACGGAACCGTTCGTTCTCTGGATGCTGATTCCGATCAAATTGCAATCCGAAGAATCGAAGAAATCACTGCCTCTGTGTGTAACGACATGCACGGCAGCTATGAAATTGATTGCGAACAGTTTTATCCCGTTCTCAAAAATACTCCGGCCATTGCAGAAAAAATCACCAAAATATCAAAAGAAATGCTTGGTGAAGACGCTTTCTCCATCAAACCGATTTCTATGGGCGCGGAAGATTTCGCTTGGTATCTACAAGAAAAACCGGGTGCATTCTTCTCTTTGGGCGTTCGCAAACCAGGAACGAAAAATTACCCGCTGCACAACGAGAATTTTACGCCTGACGAAGATGCTTTAACCATTGCTCCTGAAATTTTCACTCAATTCGTATTGGAAAATATGTAAATAAAAAAGGGTTCGGTATTTGCACACCGAACCCTTTTTCCGGTAAAAGAGCATAAAACTTACTTTTTCTTCTTTTTCAAGTGTTTTGTCAACGCTGTTTTGCGCTTTAGCTGCTTTCCTGCTTCTTTGCTCGCAACTTTCACACTTGGTTTTAATCCCTTTTCAGGTGGTACGAGACAATTATTGCCAAAGCCAATTAAATCTTCCCTGCCACAATTTCGAAGGGCATCACGAATCAGTTTATGATTTTCGGGTCTAAAATATTGCAAAAGAGCGCGCTGCGACGCCTTTTCTTCTCTTGTTTTTGCAACATATACCGGCTTTAAAGTATAAGGATCCAATCCGGTATAATACATACAAGTCGAAATTGTTCCGGGTGTTGGATAGAAATCCTGAACTTGTTCCGGATGCATCTTCGACTGTTTTAAAAACAAAGCCAATTCTACAGCATCACGCATGGTACTTCCCGGATGAGAAGACATCAGATACGGAACCAAATATTGTGTTTTCCCAATCGATTTTGTTAATTCTTTAAATCGAAAAGCAAACCTTTTATAGACATCAAAGGAAGGCTTTCCCATGTAAGACAAAACGTGATCAGAACAATGCTCGGGAGCAACCTTTAACTGTCCGCTCACGTGGTGGCGAACAAGTTCTTTGAAAAACGAATCGTCATGATCCGCCATCAAATAGTCAAATCGAATGCCCGATCTGATAAAGACTTTCTTGACGCCGGGAAGCAGGCGTAATTGTTTTAACAATTGCAAATAATCTTTATGATCTACATCCAAATGTTTGCAAGGAACGGGGGCTAAGCATTTTTTTCCTTTGCACATACCGTTTTTAGATTGCAAAGCACAAGATGGGCTTCGAAAATTTGCAGTAGGACCGCCAACGTCATGAATATACCCTTTAAAATCAGGGAGCTGAGTTAAAATCTTCGCTTCGCGAAGCACAGATTCGTGGCTACGGGAAGTAACTGCACGTCCCTGATGAAAAGCGATGGCACAAAAATTACAGCCCCCGAAACAACCGCGATTATGAGCAATGGAAAACTTCACTTCTTCAATTGCTCGAACACCGCCCACCGCTTCATAAGAGGGGTGGTAATTCCGTTCAAAAGGCAAAGCATACGTTTCGTCAAGCTCCTCGCGAGTCAACGGTGGCATCGGAGGATTTTGAATCAAATACAAATTTTTATGCTTTTGAACAACCCTTCTGCCGCGTACGGAATCGTGTTCATCAAATTGTATACGGGAAGCAATGGCATAATTGCGAAAGCCCTCGGGAGTTTGCGGTTTCACTTCTTCGAGGGACGGGCATACAACCGTATTATTTTCCTCAAAATTATCGGCAAGATAGCAAGTTCCCAAAATATCGTGTAATGCGCTTACGCTTTCGCCGTTTTTTAGACGCGATGCAATTTCTGCAACTTGCTTCTCGCCCATTCCAAACATCAAAAGATCAGCACCGCTTTCAATTAAAATCGAGGGATGAACGGTATTATCCCAATAATCATAATGAGCAAAACGACGCAAAGATGCTTCCAGACCGCCGATTGCAATCGGAACATCGTTAAAGCACTCGCGAATTGCTTTGCAATATGTAACAGTCGCGCGGTCGGGTCGACGCCCCATAACACCACCGGGTGTATAAAAATCCTCAGTGCGGCGTTTTTTTGCAACAGTATAGTGTGCAACCATAGGATCGATGTTTCCGCCATTGACCAAAAAGCAAATTTTCGGTCGTCCAAAAATCATATAGTCTTTTCGTTCTTGAGGCTGTGAAAGAATGCAAACACGGAATCCTTGTTTTTCCAAAACACGGGAAATTATCGCGGTACCAAAACTCGGATGATCTACGTATGCATCACCCGTAACAAGAACGATATCGCACTCGCGCCATCCGCGGGATTTCATATCTTCACGACAAATCGGTAAGAAGGCCATATTTTTTCCTTTTCTATTCCGCAATTCTCGGAATAACAATTTTTTTCAACGTGGTTTCTCTTGCTTTCCAATCGGGCATAAATTCCGAAACTAAGTTATAAAACCGATGTGAATGGTTATGTTCAATGGTGTGACAAAGCTCATGTACTATTACATAATCGATCTCTTTTTCATCAGCCAAGCACAAAAAAGCAGAAAAACACAAGTGGTTTTGCGCATTACAGCTTCCAAAACGCTGTCTGGCTACGGTTATCTTCGCGCCTTGATAGTGCAAACCCGTCTGTGCGGATAATTCTTCAACGCGAGGCAAAATCTTTATCTTGGCTTGTTTCTTAAGATCTTGCAATTCTACCTTTGTAATTGCCGGAACAGGGGGCATCGCAAGAATTTGATCCCTGAAACGATCAAGTGTTTTTTTCTTTTTTAAAATAAAGTTATCGATCAAAACACGCGGAACACCAAGAGGTGCACGAACAAGCAAACTGCCATCCTCGAGAACCTGAACAGAAATTGTCTTTCTTTTTGATCGAATCAATTTATAGCTATCCATTCCATCTCCACAAACTTCATCATTAGACCAATTATAACAAATTGTACGCGCATTTACAACATTTACTTGAAAAGAAAAATTCAATATGTTAAAATAGTAAAAAAATAAGGACTTAATGAAATGGTTACCAAGGAAAAGATCGGAAACATCGAAAAATTCACAATCACAAATAAAACTTTTACTGCTGAATTTTTATCTTTCGGCGCAAGAATAACCAAGCTTGTTTTTCAGGGCATTGACGTGCTTTTGGGATATGACGAGCCCGAGGATTATTTGAGTGACACTTTGTTTATCGGTGCGACTGTCGGGCGATTTGCAGGAAGAATCGGTAACACCGAACTTACTTTGAACAACAAAATCGTCCATTTAGATCAAAACGAAAATGGCACCACTTGCCACCACGGCGGTTTTAATGCTTTTGATAAAAGGAATTGGTCATCAACCATCATTTCCGACCATTCTATTAAATTCACAAGAATCAGTGTCGATGGAGAAGGCGGTTTTCCCGGCAATGCCGAGATCAGCGTTCAATATACCCTCCTTGACAACGGGATTGAAATCGATCATACTGCAAAATGCGATCAGGATACCCTTTTCAATCTGGCAAACCATGCTTATTTTAATTTAAGCGGATTTGACGACCCTGACGCTCGCGAAATGTTTTTAACCTTGCCTGCCAAAAACTATCTGCCGTTAAACGACAAATTGATTCCCACGGGAGAAATTGCTTCTGTAAAAGGAACAAAATTCGATTTTATCCAAGATAGAAAAATTGCAACCGATTTGGATCACTATTTTCTTTATGAAAAAGAAGACGGGATGCGTTTTGGCGGTTCTCTGTCTTCGACAAAAACCGGAATTCGTATGGATATCGAAACCAATCAACCCGGAATTCAAATTTACACTTGCGGAGTTTTCGAAGCGGACAAAGGAAAAGGCGGCATTCCACTGCATTTGAATCAAGGGATCGCATTGGAAACACAAGGCTTTCCCGATAGTCCAAATCATGAAAATTTTCCAAGCACTACGATTTACAAAAATCAAATCTACAACGCAAAAACACGTTTTTATTTCAGCAAAAACATATAAAAAAAAATGACAAAGACGCGAATTTATCGCGTCTTTGTCATTTTTTTAACCATGGAATAAACTAATGTACGGAGGTGAATTTCATGCCAGAAATCATATTATCATTTTTTGCAATTATCGGGTTGATGTTTTTAATCATATATATTTGTGACTATTTCTTCTATCGAAATTATCGCCACACGTTAACTTTAATCGTTGATATAAGAAAGTTGACGGTGGAAGAATGCATCGAAACCTTCGAGCTGATCACGTCTATCAGAAGAACAACGATCGGAAAAGCGGCAATCGGCTCTTTATTGGTATTAACCTCGACACAAAAGCAGGATGTCACATATCTGGCAAAAGAATATATGCGTATTTTCAGGATCCCGGGTATCATTCAAGAAAAAGATCACTAACAAAAAAATTTCAGTTTGATTTTTTTACGATCTTATAATTTCCCAAATAATCGGCAGCCAATAAAAAAACTTCTTGTTCCGAAGCAACGTTTTCTCGATTCAAAATTTTGTTTAACCACTTAGAATTTTTTCCAATCGCGTTCATTGCCTTTTCATCAATTACGCCGTCGTTAATAAGTGCAACGGAAAATCCCGTTTCGTCAACTTTTAAATTTAAATCTTCCGGCGAAACCGAATCGTTTTTCGCATACGGAACCACGCTTAATTGTCCATTTGGCTCCAAAATTGCAAAACGAACTTTAAAAATGTCATAATACCCATTCAAGCGCAAAAGACTTAGAAGTTCATCTAGGGTTATACGATTTTTTAACAATTCCTTTTCAAGAACGACTCCATCTCGAATCAAAATGCTGGGCGAAAAATCAAGCATTCGCTTAACGATCGGGATTTTCACCGATAAAAAAGAAACGATCACTTCCAAAATGACGAGTATTAAAATCGGTATCAATCCAAAATATATCGGCATTTTGAGATTGACAACTGTAAAACTTGCAAACTCCGAGATGAAAAACGCCGCTACAAGCTCCGTCATTTGCATTTCACCGATTTGACGTTTCCCTACAACTTTCATAGCGATCAAAACATAAAAATATACAATTATAAATCGAACAATCATTTCACTCATAGTTTTATTTTGAGCAAAAAGACTCATAATATGAAAAAGAATCTGAAAAATTCAGATTCTTTTTCTATTTAATCAATATTCTTATTGGTATAAACCAGGAAAGAAAATTCCATACCGTTTTTAGAAACTTGTCTTTCGCCGAGATCGGTTAAAACGAAATCGGAATTTTCATCCAAATTCGGGAAAAAGACAGTTGCCTCGGGGTCAAAATCATAAAATTTCGTCACAAAAGCCTTTTTGCAATAAGGAAGCAGTTGCCGATAAACCGTTTCACCGCCAATGACAAAAACATCATCCTCGGGTAACTCGGCAATGTGTTCTAAAAGCTTCGGCACGCTATCCACAACAACTACTTGATCATTTTCAGAGGTCAAAGTATGTGACAATACAAGATGCTTGCGGTTCGGCAAAGGATTTCCGCCGGGGAAACTCAAGAGAGTATTTTTTCCGCAAACAACGGTTTTGCCGCTTGTAGTTGTGCGAAAAAACTTCATATCTTCAGGAACGTGAAATAACAAATCGTTGTTTTTGCCAATTCCCCATTTTTCATCAACAGCAACAATAATATTCATAAAAAACTCCTAAATAGCAACGGGAATGCCCCTGATTTGCTCGTGGGTCTCATAATCGAGCAATTTAACGTCATCCACGGTAAAATCATAGAAATTCTTCACTTCGGGGTTCAACCACAGCTTCGGAGCAGGAAGAGGCTCTCTGGAAATCAATTCCTCAACGAGAGGAACGTGGCGATCGTAAATATGTGCATCAGCAATTACGTGAACCAATTCACCGACTTCCATATTGCATTCTCTGGCAAACATATGTGTCAAAACTGCATACTGAACAACATTCCAATTGTTTGCAGTAAGAACGTCGCTAGAGCGCTGATTTAATATAGAATTTAAGACCAAGGCGCCCTCTTTGTTTTGCGTAACGTTAAAGGTCATGGAATATGCACAGGGCTCCAAGCCCATTTCGGACAAATCTGAAAAATTATAAAGATTCGTCATAATGCGGCGGGAAAACGGTGTATTTTTCAACTGCCAAAGAACGTTGTCAACCTGATCTGTGATACCGTGCTTGAATTTATACTTTTGCGCCATCTGATAACCGTAAGCTTTTCCGATTGTACCATCCTCGCCCGTCCAAGCCTGCCAAATTTTAGGATTCACAAGATCTTCGGTGCGATTGCTCTTTTTCTGCCAAATCCATAAAATCTCATCAACACAACTCTTCAGAGCAGTGCGACGAAGCGTAATGGCGGGAAACTCTTTGGAAAGATCGTAGCGATTAACAACACCAAATTTTTTTATGGTATAAGCGGCCGTACCGTCCTCCCAATGCGGGCGAACTTTCTCCCCTTTTGTATCGGTTCCATTGTCAAGAATATCGCGGCACATATGAATAAAAACGTGATCTGCCAGACTCATTTTGACACCTCCCACTTCTTTTTACGTAGTTTAACATAATAAACGAAATAAATCAAGAAAAATTAACAAATACGTACTTTTTTCGTGCAAATCATATTGATTTTTCTTAAAAAATATGCGATAATAATAAAAACGTTTTGAATTTTTGGAGATAAAATGACTAAGACAGAATTTTTCGATTTTATTGAGTCTTCCATCGACTTTTTAGAGGCGAAGGAGAAGGAAGTTGTTCTCACTTTTTTTGAGAAAAAATTTTCTCTTTGCTCTACAGATGATGACGAAAAAATGACAATTGAAGCCTTTGGAGAACTTGAAGAATTTATCGAAAAGTTCAGAACCGATTACCGTTCTTTCAAAAAAACAAAAAAAGGCAAAGATAAGGCAATAAATAATTATTTGGAATCACGTTTCCGCCACATTGCACCCAAAAAAGCAGATGAAAATGATAACAATATTTCAGAAGATTCCAATTGCGAAGAAAATAAAATTTCAGAAGAAAATAAAAAAGATAAAAAAGGTTCAAAGAAAAATAAAAAAGGCTCCGAGCCTGTTGCCTGTGATGCTGTGGAAGAAATAACCGCAACTGAAGATAAGGCAACCGATACAGATAAAAATTCTTCCAAAAAGAAAAGCAAGAAGAAAAACAAAAAGAATGACAGTTCCGCAGAAGAAAAAGCAGAAGACACTGCTAAATCTGAACCTTCCGAAAATAAAGAAACAAATTCCGACGAGATAAAGAACGAGGAGAAAAAGGAAAAAACTCCTCTCCCCGTAAAGGAAATCGCTATCTCCTTTTTAACAAAAACAAAAACGTTTTTTATAAATTTTGCAAAGAGCACAATGCTTCTCGTTCGTAAGATTTCCTCCAAATTATCAAAAAACAATGTATCCGATGAAACCGTTCTCGAACCCATTGATGAAGCCAATGGCTTAACTGCCGAGGAAATCGATCTTGCAAAAGCCGAAACCCTTGAAAAAGCCAACAGCTTTTATGAAAAAGAGGATGAGATTCTCAACGCGGTTAACGAAGAAAAGGTCTTTTCTTCTGACGATGACGGATCCTCCGAAGAAGACGATAAAGCAAATTCAGCCAAGCCAATCCCTCTTGAAGAAGAAGTAAAAAATGGCAAAAAAATCAAATTGCCAAAAATTCCCGAGGTTGTTTATCCCGGTCTTTTCAATCAATTTATCCCCAAGGATAAATACGATAAAAAAGCTCGACTTGGTCTGCTTGCACTTATGACCCTCGCGGTCTCCCCCGCATTGCTTGCTGCATTCACTGCTGTTCTGTTCGTTTATGCAGCTTTGGTAGCCTTTACGCTGTCAGTTTCCTTGTGCCTGTTTGCAGTAATGGTTGTATTCATTGCCATTGGCATCGTCGAGCTCGTTCACGGACTTTTACTTTTGTTTGACTGCGTACCTGCAGCGCTTATCGAAATCGGTTTCGGTACGATGTTATTCTCCATTGTCGTTGCAATCGGCGCAATGGTATACGAATTTATGTTCGGCGTTGTACCCAAATGGTTGAAGTGGATTACTGCGATCTTTATTCGCT
This sequence comes from Eubacteriales bacterium, assembly GCA_045657125.1. GTDB lineage: Bacteria > Bacillota > Clostridia > Oscillospirales > SIG627 > RGIG5579. Next base: position 4,799 of record JAZOSM010000051.1, on the reverse strand, counting down.
ACACAAAACTGCTCTTTTGTTATTTGTACGGAGGTAAAGCATGAAAAAGAATACTCGTTCCCTGCTGACCACCGCACTTATACTTTTCTGTGCAGGCTTTTTGCTCACTATCGGATCCTTGATTTATGCAACAATCACCAAAGTTGAAGTCTACGACGTTGAGAAAAAAGACCGCGTAATCGAAACGCGCTCTCTCACCATTGATGACGTTTTGAAAAACTCTCCCGACTCAAACTATATCAAACAGTTATCATCCACCAAGTACACCAGAATTGATTTAACTTCTTTCACCGGTGACGTAGTTTTCTCTGTCGGAGGACAACAAACCGAAATCACTCTTGAAGAAGCAAACACAAACAATTTAAAGTATTATGTGGAAGGTGACGCGCTGATTATCAAAGACGTCGATCCCGTCGGCTTTATGGGCTTTTACATCGACGGTAGTGGCATTTCTTTTAAGGGACTTCGTCATATTTTCCGTCCCGGAAACGCTTTTAATTCCGACAAAACGATCACTGTAAAAATCCCCGAGGGATTAACTTTAGATTTGATTGATGTTCGTTCATCCGTTGGCGATATCACGTTGGACGGCGTGTCTGCAAGCAGCATCAATGTTGATTCCGGAAAAGGTCTTGTAACTTTGAAAAATCTTAGCAATCCCAACGCAAAGATTTCTGTCAAAGGTAACTTTTCCGATATTGAAATGGAAGAAAATTTGTATTTTAATTGCTCTGCCACTACCCATTTCGGTTCCATTTCTGCAAGCCTTGTTGAAGATGCAAAAGCAAGTACAATCCTTGATCTTTGGTACGGAAACATTGACCTTGAAACCGTTCTCCCCACTTCCCTTTACAAGTTAAGCATCACCACAGCAAACGGTTATGTAAAGCACAATGAGGAAGATCTAGGTAAGTCCTTGAATCACGACGGAAGCAGTGCTGCAAGAATTTCTTCCAGCATTGTTATGGGTAATTTTAATATGAGTTACGTAGGTGAAAAAGAAGATCACTTCGTACCGTCTCAAATTGCTCCTCCGACGTCGTCATCAACGATCACCACTGACGAAACAGCTTCTTCAAATAACGCAGAGCAAAAATAAAAAATTTCCAACATTATTTCAAGAAAAGAGATCATACTATCTATAGGATATATGATCTCTTTTTATATCCTAATTTTGAACCAATCGAGGTTAAAAATGCTTGACCGAATTGCACTTACAATTCTGATCATCGGCGGTCTCAACTGGGGAAGCGTTGGACTATTCAATTTTGATATCGTTTCCTGGATTTTCTCAGGAGCTGCCTATGTAATTGCACGAATTATCTTTGCACTCGTTGGTCTTTGCGCACTTTGGTGCATTTCTATTTTATTTAGAAAAAGCGAACATCTTCGAGCCGCAGAATAAATGCAAAAAAACAGCAGGGAAATTCCCCTGCTGTTTTTTTATATTTCCGTTCTGCCTTCCAACGCCTTAAACAGCGTCAATTCGTCAGCATACTCAAGTTCTCCCCCTGCAGGCAATCCATAAGCAAGTCTGGTCGTTTTAATACCAAACGGCTTAATCATACGACTAAGGTACATGGCAGTAGCTTCGCCCTCAATACTAGGGTTTGTAGCGATAATAATTTCACGGATTTGTTCATCTGAAAATCTTGAAATCAATTCCTTGATATGAATGTCATCAGGACCAATCCCTTCAATCGGATTGATCAATCCGCCCAAAACATGAAACATCCCTTTAAAATCGTTGATCCTTTCAATGGCAAGTACGTCTTTTGAACTTTCCACTACACAAATTACACCACGATCTCGAGATGGATCAGAGCATATAGGACAAACCTCTTCTTCACTGATATCCATACAAATTTTGCATTTACCGATTTTTTCTTTGGCTTCCAATATCGCATTGGCAAAGCTGGTGGCTTTTTCATCCGGCATATCTAAAACGCAGAAAGCCATACGAACCGCTGACTTATAACCAACACCGGGCAAAAGTCGAAAATGCTCGACCAGTTTTTCTAAAGCAGGTGTAAAACCAATCATCAGAACAAACCGGGGATTCCGGGAATATTCAAATTACCGGTAATTTTTGACATCTCGTTAGAAGAAGTTTCTTCTACACGTTTAATCGCTTCGTTAACACCGGCAACAAGAATATCTTGCAATGTTTCAAGATCCTCAGGATCAACAATCATAGGATCCAATTCAATGGACAAAACTTCCTTTTTACCATTGATTTTAATTTTACAAACACCGCCGCCGGAAGCAATATCATATTCTCTTTCTTCAAGCTCCTGTTGCAAAGCTTCCATATCCTGTTGCATTTTTTGAACCTGGCGAAGCATATCCTTTTGACTTCCGGGTCCTTTACCCATTCCTTGCGGCAATCTAGCTTTCATAACAAACTCCTTTTAAATTAAAATTCAATTACAAACCGTCAAAATCATTTTTCACTTCAGACATTTGTTGAGAAGACTCAACAAACAAAACATCGGTAATTGACGGATCAATTTTCTGTGCGTATTGCAAAATTGTACTTTTTGCATCTGAAGAAACCAACAAACCATTTACAAAGGGCGTTGCTATTAAATGTAAACGATCCCCCTCTAAGGCAAAATGAATTTGTGGAATCCAAGGTTTAATATAAGGTACGTTTTGCAATAAATTTTTCAGCTTCAAGCTACCTTCAAAACCACCCGTAGAATTGCTTTTCGGTTGGCTCGGTGCTGCATCAGGACTCGATTCCGTTTTTGCAGATTTAGCAGGAACATCACGCTCTTGAGAATGTGTAGCTTTCTCGCTCGCAAGAGGCTTTGAGGAGATCACCACACCCGATTCTAATTTTGAAAGTCGACTAAGAATCGCATTCATGTCCTGAGACAAAGATTCATTGCACAAACGAATCAAAAGCATCTCAGAAGAAGCCTTCTTGCCCGTAGAAATGCGATCGTAGGAAATATAAAAATTCTCAATTTCTTTAACTTGATAAAGAATGGTCTCCAAAGATAAAAGCTTTGAAATTTCTACAAGAGTAGGAATCTCACTTTCATACCCTTCAACAAAGGACGAATAATCAGGCACCGTTTTGATTACGAGCAAATCACGATAAAGAGAAATTAATTCTCCCAGCGTTTCTTTAAAATCGCTCATTTTCTCGTAAATTTCACGAACCAATGAAAGACAACGCGAAATATCCTGTTCGGCAATCGCTCTGAAAAGAGATAAAATGGATTCTCTGCTGCCGAGACCTAAAATTGAGTAAATTTTATCAGCGGTAATTTCACCGTCATAGCTTTGGCAACCCTCGAGCAAGCTAAGGGCATCGCGCATTGCACCGTCAGACAGACGGGCAATAACTGCGGCGGCATCCCGTTTCAAAGGCAATCCCTCTATTTCAGCAACCTTCATCAAGCGATTACAAATGACCTCGGGCGTAATTCTCTTAAAGTCAAACCGTTGGCAACGAGACATAATGGTTGCGGGAATATCGTTCATCTCTGTGGTTGCCAAAATAAATAAAACGTGCGCGGGAGGTTCTTCAATGGTCTTCAGCAGTGCATTAAACGCGCTGGTTGAAAGCATATGAACCTCGTCAATGATGTACACACGCTTTTTTACTTCGGACGGCAGGAATTGCACCTCATCACAAAGTCGGCGAATATGGTCAACACCGTTGTTACTTGCCGCGTCCATTTCAACAACGTCAAGAACGCGTTCCTCGTTAATGGCCATGCAGGAAGAACACTTATTACAAGGCTCACCATCAATAGGATTCTCGCAGTTTACTGCTTTTGCCAAAATTTTTGCACAAGTTGTCTTACCGGTACCGCGCGAACCGCAAAACATATATGCATGCGAAATTCTTCCGGTTTGAAGCTGTGTCTTCAAAACGGAAGTAATATGCTCTTGACCGCACACATCCTCAAAAGTAGACGGGCGGTATTTGCGATACAACGCCTGATACATAAAAACTCCTAAAAAGCAGGATGTGAAATAAGATCGTGCACCCTTTCTCGAAAAATAAATATACTCGCTTCTTCTTTGAACGGCTCAAACTAGGCACCCTCGTGGCACACCGAAAAATCCGCTTAATGCTGCTTGGTTCCCCACCTGACATGATTCACGGCATTCGGTTGCACAAGACCCGATTCTCAACACCGAACAAAAAAGGCTGCAATATACCCATCCCCCTCAAAAGGGAATTCTCCCCCTCTGTAGCGGATTGAGGGTACAAGGTTCCGCTAACTCCCCGGATAGCGCGACCTTATTTCACATCCTGCGATTGATATTGTTATTATATCACATTAATTTAAAATTTTCAAGGAGTCAATCGATGTTTTCTTCAAACATATTAACACGTTTTGCGTGTCTTCCGCCTTCAAACTCGGTATTCAAGAAAATGTCGACCAAATCCATTGCAAGACCTCTTGCCATCACACGAGCTCCCATGCAAAGAATGTTAGCGTCATTGTGAAGTCTGGAATGACGAACGGAAAACATATCACTTGCAACGATGGCGCGAACACCGCGGAATTTGTTTGCACAAATGCTCATACCAATTCCCGTGCCACAGAAAAGCATACCCTTTTCAGCCTTGCCGCTTTGCACGTAACGCGCAACATCCTTTGCGATATAAGGATAGTCATCATCACGTTTCAGCTCGTAAAAACCAAGGTCAACGTACTCGATTCCCTTCTCATCAAAATATTTTTTGACATGCTGCTTCAATTCATCTCCGGCATGATCAGAACCCAATGCGATCATTTTATTTTCCTCCAAAAAATTATTATTTATTTTTT
>JAZOSM010000050.1:0-25095 GCA_045657125.1 Eubacteriales bacterium | reverse complement strand
CTTAAATCGTGATATTAAAACCTTGCGGTTTCAGTGGTATTTTTTCGCACAAAAACTGCTGAAGGCAATATCTCTTGTCGTAAAACAAATATAACTGCGAAGCAATATCACTCGCCGCAAGGCGAATAAAACCGGAGTTGTATCCTTACGGACACTTGGCATAACCTGCTTTTTTCTTTTTAGCTTAATTCAAAGGCTCCGGTGTAGAGTTGATAATATTTGCCCTTTTGTTCGATCAGTTCGTTGTGGTCACCGCGCTCGATGATCTCACCGTTTTCCAGTACCATAATGGCATTGGAATTGCGGACGGTAGAGAGACGATGAGCAATGACAAATACGGTTCTGCCTTCCATCAGCTTATCCATACCCTTTTCAATCAAGGCTTCGGTACGGGTATCAATGGAGGAGGTGGCTTCATCCAAGATCAAAACGGGGGGATCTGCAACTGCCGCGCGGGCAATGTTGAGCAGCTGTACCTGACCTTGAGAAAGGTTGGCTCCGTCACCTGTTATATAGGTGTTGTAGCCCTCGGGCAAGTGACGAATGAAGGTATCGGCGTTGGCAAGTTTTGCCGCCTCGATACACTCCTCATCGGTAGCATCCAATTTTCCGTAGCGGATATTGTCCAAAATGGTGCCCGAGAACAAATGAGGATCCTGCAAAACCATTCCGAGGCTTCGACGCAAATCGCTCTTTCGGATCTTGTTGATGTTGATGCCGTCGTAACGAATCTTTCCGTCGGGAACGTCGTAAAAACGGTTGATCAAGTTGGTAATCGTCGTTTTACCTGCACCGGTAGAACCAACGAAGGCAATTTTCTGACCGGGCTTTGCGTAAAGGGAAACGTTCTTCAGAACTGTTTTTTCGGGAACGTAGCCGAAGGTAACGCCATCTAGTTGCACGTCACCGCGAAGCTCGGTATAAGTTACGGTTCCGTCTGCCTGATGGGGATGTCTCCACGCCCAAAGGCCGGTTCTGTTGGGAGACTCTACCAAATTGCCGTTTTCATCACGGGTCGCGTACACCAACGTTACGTAGCCCTCGTCCTCCTCGGGCTTGGTATCAATGATACGGAAAATTCGCTCCGCACCTGCAAGGGCGGTGAGGATGGAGTTCAACTGCTGCGAGAGCATACTGAAAGGACGGGAAAAGCTGTTGGTTAAGGTCAAAAACGTGATCAGCATACCAACGGAAAGTGCGTTGGTATCGGAAATTACAATGGTAGCGCCTACCGTAGCAACCACGGCGTAATTGATGTGGTTGATATTGTTCATAATCGGCATCAGAATATTGGCAAAGGTATGTGCCTGGGTTGCACTGCGGCAAAGTTCATTGTTCAGTTTCTCAAAGCCCTCTTTCGCCTGGCGCTCGTGGCAAAACACCTTAACGACCTTCTGACCCTCGATCATTTCTTCGATATAGCCGTTTACCTTACCGACGGATGCTTGCTGACGAATAAAGAATCTTGCACTTCTGCCGCCGATCACCTTGGTAACAAAGCCCATCACCACAAGGCTGAGCATCACGACCAGTGTCAACTGCCAGGAGGTGAAGACCATTACCGCAAAATATCCCACTACGGTCAAAAATCCCGAAACGATATTGGCAACGGAGTTCGACATCATTTCACGCAGGGTATCCACGTCGTTGGTGTAAAGGCTCATCAATTCACCGTGGGTATGCGTATCAAAGAAACGAATGGGAAGCTTCTCCATGGCATCGAACAGATCTTTGCGAATCTTCAGAAGCGCGGATGTGGAGATATTAAGCATCAATCTGGAATAGCCCCAGGAGGAAAGCACACCTGCAAGATATACCAATCCCATACGGATCAGCATCCAGATAAACTTCATCAGAAGCTGCTTGTTATCGGGATCCTTTACAAGAGGTGCAATTCCGTCGTCGATTACGGGACGAAGCATTGCTCCGCCGAAAACCTGTGCCAAAGCACTGACGATCAGACCTACAAAAAACAGGATCAACAGAGATTTATAATCGGCAAAATAGGAAAAAATGCGCTTGAGTGTTCCAAAAACGTTCTTCGGTTTTTCCGGAGGTCTCTTGGGTGGCGGCATTAGTCATTCTCTCCTTTCTGCTGGGAGGTATAAACCTCCTTGTAAATTTCGTTTCTCTCCAAAAGCTCATCGTGAGTTCCTACGTCGGAAATCTTACCGTCGTCCATTACCACGATACGGTCGGCATCCTGCACCGAGGAAATACGTTGAGCAATAATCAAGGTCGTTACATCTTTCAATTCTCTGCGGAATGCGGCGCGAATCTTTGCATCGGTTGCGGTATCCACTGCGCTAGTAGAGTCGTCCAAGATAACAATCTTCGGTTTTTTCAAAAGAGCGCGGGCGATACAAAGTCTCTGCTTCTGTCCGCCGGATACGTTTACACCGCCTTGACCAAGTTCTGTTTCAAAGCCCTTGGGGAAGGACATAATAAAATCATAGGCATCGGCATTGCGGCAAGCCTGCTCCAAATCGTATTCGGTAGCGTACTCGTTGCCCCACAAAAGGTTGTCGCGAATGGTGCCGGAGAACAGCACGTTTTTCTGTAAAACCATTGCGGTGCTGTCACGGAGAGCAGAAAGCGGATATTCCTTCACGTTTCTGCCGCCCACCAAGACCTCACCCGACAGGCTGTCGTACAGACGGGGGATCATTTGTACCAGGCTGGTCTTGGCACTGCCGGTACCACCGATAATACCAATGGTTTCGCCGCTTTCAATTTTTAGATTGATGTCAGTCAAATTCAGATTTTCAGGATCTTTATGATAAGAGAAGTTCACACCGCGAAATTCAATGGAACCGTCCGCGGGAACTGCTCCCTTTTCCGCATTGGCATCGTCAATATCGGGAACCTCGTCCAACACCTCGCAAATACGACGCATAGCGGCAATGGAGATAATCATCATAATAAAGAGCATGGACAGCATCATCAAGCTGTTCAGGGTTTGGCTGATGTAGGTTAAAAAGCTTGCCAGCTGACCCAATTCAAATTCTCCGCCGATGATCATCTTACCGCCCAGCCAAAGCACTGCCAAAATGGAAGCGTACATGGTAAGCTGCATTACGGGGCCGTTTAATATGATCACGCGCTCTGCACGCATTTGTGCCTTACGCACGTCGTCGGCAGAAAGCTCGAACTTTTCCATTTCATGCTTTTCGCGGACAAAAGCCTTAACAATGCGAATAGCAATCAGGTTTTCCTGTACGGCGGCATTCAGCGCATCGTACTTTTTCAGCATCACCTTAAAGCGGGGATGGGCAGTAGAGGAAATCAGGTAGAAGGCAAAGCCGAGAATGGGAATTGCCACAAGGAAAATCGTTGCAAGACGGGCGTTGATACGGATCGCCATAATTACCGCGCCCACAAGCATCATGGGAGAACGAACCGCACCGCGGATCACCATCATAAACGCCATCTGCACGTGGTTTACGTCCGTGGTAAGTCTGGTCACAAGACTGGAGGTGGAAAAATGATCCACATTGGCAAAGGAGAAATCCTGCACCTTTGAGAACAAAGCGGAGCGAATGTTTTTGGCAAAGCCCATGGATGCTTTGGAACCGAGCATACCTCCCAGGGCACCGAAAGCAAGCGAGACAAAACTCATCGCCACCATCAAAAGTCCTCGCGAAATCACGTAGGACAAATTTCCTTCGCTGATACCGTTGTCAATAATGTCTGCCATTACGAAAGGGATGAGGACCTCCATCAATACCTCGCCGATCATAACAATGGGGGTCAGAATGGCATAAATCTTATACTGCTTCACGTAGGAAGCCAGTTTTTTGATCATACACGACTCCTTTCAATTTTATCTAAATTCTTTAGCATACGCTGTAAAAAACTACTGAGCAATTTCTTCTCGTCCGGATCAAACCCTTGCATTAAATCCGACTCCAAGCCTTGGATATAGCTTTGCAATTTTTCATCCAAAGCCTTTCCCTTCTCCGTCAGAGAAACGATTTTAACGCGGGCATCCGTTTCGGAGGAACGGCGCACCAAAAGTCCACTCTTTTCCATATTCTGCAAAAGACCCGTTACGCTGGAACGACGAATATCAAAATGTTCCTCCAGACTCTTTTGACAGACTCCGTCACCGTGGAATGAAACGAACGAGATCACACGAAGCTGACTGATGGTGATTCCCTCTTTTTGGAGGTTTTCGTCTCCTAAACGGCGGAAACGATTTGCAACGTTTTGCACTTCGCGTCCGAAACGGAATTCTGCAGGCGGGGATTTTTCTTTTGTTTTCATAAGCTTTCCCTCCGTTTGTTCGCATCCTAACTGTTAGGCGCCTAACAACTTTTACAGTATATCACCTTTCAAATGCTTTGTCAAGGAACAAAAAAGTGTCCATACCGCTTGAAAAACCTTGCAAATTGCAGAATTATCAGTTATGATAAAATCATAACGAAAGGTTAAGGAGTAAACAATGACAATTTTCGACATCCTCACCATGATCGGCGGTCTCAGTCTGTTTCTCTTTGGTATGAATACCATGGGAAACGCATTGGAACGCAGAGCCGGCTCCTCACTGAAAACCGTTTTGGAAAAGCTGACGGGTAATTCTTTCCTTGGCTTTATCACAGGTGCAGCCGTCACCGCCGTTATTCAAAGTTCTTCTGCCACCACGGTTATGGTAGTCGGCTTTGTTAACTCGGGACTGATGTCCTTGAGACAAGCCATCAGCGTAATTATGGGTGCAAACGTCGGTACTACCGTTACCGCGTGGATTTTGTCTCTGTCCGGTCTGTCGGGCGACAATCTGTTCATACAGCTGTTAAAGCCCACCTCATTTTCTCCCATACTTGCTTTGATCGGTACGATTTTATTTATGAGTGGAAAATCCACCAAGAAAAAAGACACGGCGATGATCCTTTTGGGTTTTGCCACGTTGATGTTCGGTATGGATACCATGAGTGGTGCCGTGGAGGGCTTAAAGGACGTTCCTGCCTTTACAAGCATCTTCCTTTTGTTTGAAAACCCCATTCTCGGTGTTCTTGCCGGTGCGATTTTAACCGCCATTATCCAATCCAGTTCCGCGTCCGTAGGTATTTTACAAGCCCTTGCCGCAACAGGACAGATCTCCTACGGCTCCGCCATCCCCATTATTATGGGTCAGAACATCGGTACCTGCGTTACGGCGCTTCTCTCCGCGGTAGGCGCCACAAAAAATGCCCGTCGCGCATCGCTTATTCACCTTTCCTTTAACGTTTTGGGAACGGCAATCCTTTTGACGGCATATTCCATCGTTTCCGCAATTTTCAAACCCGCCCTCCTTTCTCAAGGCGCATCCCTTGCGGGAATTGCCGTTTGTCACTCCATCTTCAACGTGCTCTGCACCGTTATCCTGTTCCCTTGTTCCGGACTTTTGGAAAAGCTTTCCCTGAAGCTGATTCCCGACGGAGAGCAAACAGAAGCTGTAGCAGAACTGGACGAAAGACTTTTGATTACCCCTGCCGTTGCGCTGAACCGTTGCCACAACTTGGTGCTTGATATGGCGCGCGGCGCTTTTAAATCTTTAAAAATTTCCCTGGATGCCCAAAGTGAATACACCCCCGCGCTGGAGCAATCGGTACGGGATGCCGAAGATCGATTGGACCACTACGAAGATATTCTCGGTTCTTACCTGGTAAAACTAAGTATGAAGCCCTTAACGGAAGCAGAAAACCGCCAAGTGGCAAAGTTTTTGAAAATGATCGGCGATTTCGAACGAATTTCCGACCATAGCGTCAACATCGTAGAAACCGCCGCGGAAATGCGGGAAAAGGAAATCGTCTTTACCCCTGCGGCACAAAAAGAACTGTCCGTCATCTCTGCTGCAGTCAATGAAATTGCCGAAATGACGCAGATTGCCTTGGAAAAAGGAGATATCACCGCGGCAGATACCATCGAGCCCTTGGAGGAAGTCATCGACGAACTGAAGGAAGAACTCCGCAGCCGTCACATTAAGCGTTTACAAAGCGGCGATTGTACCATCGTAGCAGGGTTCGTATGGTCCGACTTGTTGACAAACCTGGAACGCGTTTCCGACCACTGCTCCAACGTTGCAGGATGTCTGATGGAAATGGAACGGGACGAAATCGATCTTCACGATGCCCTTCGCAAGTTCCGAAACAACAGCGAAACCTATCAAAACAACTTAAAGCTTTACACCGAAAAATACAGTCTTTCATAAAGAAAAGAAACTGCGGAAAATGCGTTTTTTCCGCAGTTTTTTTATACAAAACGTCTTTTCATTTCGTCAACAGTATGATATAATATTCAAAATAATTAAAAAAATTCAGGAGTAATTATGAAAGCAATTATTACCGTAGTAGGAAAAGATACCGTTGGTATTTTGGCAAAGATCTCCGTTCTCTGTGCAGAACACGGAGCAAACATCAGCGACGTAACCCAAAGCGTTATGCAGGATTTGTTTTGCATGATTATGCTTTGCGAGACCGACGGACTTACCATTCCTTTCTCTGAATTTGTAGACAAGGCTACCAAGATCGGCGATGAGAACAATCTGAAGGTCCACGTTATGCACGAGGACATTTTCAACTCTATGCACAGAATTTAAGGAGGCATCATGCTGAACACAAAAGATATTCTGGAAACAATTTCCATGATCCAGGATGAAAACCTGGATATCCGTACCGTTACCATGGGAATTTCTTTGATCGACTGCATTGATCCCGACATTGACCGTGCCTGTGAAAAGGTTTACGAAAAAATCTGTGCAAGAGCAAAAAATTTGGTTCCCGTCTGCGAGGAGATCGAAAAGACCTACGGAATTCCGATCATCAACAAGCGAATTTCCGTTACTCCCATCGCTATTCTTGCCGCCGCGTGCAAGGGACAGAACCCCGTAAAATTTGCTCATACTCTTGAAAAATGTGCACAGGCTTGCGGTGTAAACTTCATCGGCGGTTACAGCGCACTGGTGCAAAAGGGCTTTGCCGCAGGCGATAAAGAACTGATCGCAAGTATTCCCGAAGCACTCGCTACCACTGAGCACGTTTGTTCTTCCGTAAACATCGGCTCTACCAAAGCGGGTATTAATATGGACGCGGTTAAAATGATGGGCGAGGTGGTACGCGCTGCTGCAGAGCGCACCGCTGACCGCCAGTGCATCGGTGCCGCAAAACTCGTGGTATTTTGCAACGCTCCCGAGGATAACCCCTTTATGGCAGGTGCCTTCCACGGCGTAGGCGAAGCAGACACCGTTATCAACGTAGGCGTTTCCGGTCCCGGTGTAGTTCGTGCCGCGCTGGAAAAGCTTCCCAAAGATGCACCCATTGATCAGGTTGCAGACCTGATCAAAAAGACCGCTTTCAAAATCACCCGTATGGGTCAGCTTGTAGCAAAAGAAGCTTCCTCCCGTCTTGGTTTCCCCTTTGGTATCGTTGACCTTTCTCTTGCTCCTACTCCCGCCATCGGCGACAGTGTTGCACACATTTTGGAGGAAATGGGTCTGGAGACCTGCGGATGCCCCGGCACCACCGCTTGTCTTGCCCTTTTGAACGACGCGGTGAAAAAAGGCGGTGTAATGGCTTCCAGCCACATCGGCGGACTTTCCGGCGCTTTTATCCCTGTTACAGAGGATGCAGGTATGATCGCCGCTGCTACCGATAAAACGCTGATTCTGGAAAAGCTTGAAGCGATGACTGCCGTTTGTTCCGTTGGTCTTGATATGATCAACATCCCCGGTGATACCTCTGCAGAGACAATCTCTGCCATCATCGCAGACGAAGCTGCCATCGGTATGGTCAACTCCAAGACTACCGCTTGCCGCCTTATTCCTGCCATTGGCAAGAAGGTTGGCGACACCTTGTCCTTCGGCGGACTTTTGGGTGAAGGCCCCGTCATGGCGGTCAACACCAAAGCACCCGATATTTTCATTCATCGCGGCGGACGTCTTCCCGCACCGATGCAGAGTTTGAAAAACTGATATGCTAAAAATCATTTTAGACGAAATCCGTTTACAAACCCCCACGCTTTCCAAAATTATTTTAAGCGCACCTGCGAAAAAAGATGCTTCTCTCCCCTTCAAAATCGTTCTTGCAAAAAACAGCGGTGAGAAAAACCTTTTTGCGGCGGAAGAATTCATCGGTCAGAAAACCTTTCATAAAAGTTTGAATGAAAATCAACTAGATTCCTATCTTTTGGAAAAAACGGAAAACAGTGCCTTTCGTCAGATTGGCGTTTTCACCGAGGAAAAGGAAATTGCATTTCGCATTTCCAAAAAGGGAAAAATTGCCCGCAGTGTCAACACCAAAAACCAAACTCCCGTAAAGACGTCTGCACACAATCGCGAAAAGAATTACCTGATCCGTGAAGGAGATTCTGTTCCGTTTATGGTGGACCTCGGTGTCTTTACCAAGGAAGGAAAGGTCGTGGCGTCAAAGTACGACAAATTTCGTCAGATCAACCGCTTTATCGAGGTAGTTGACCACGCTTTTGCGGATTTTGAAAAAGACGAGATTTCCGTTTTGGATTTCGGTTGCGGAAAAAGTTATCTGACTTTTTTCATTTACTATTACTTTGCAATTTTAAAGAAAAAGCGCGTCCACATCACAGGCTATGACCTGAAAGCGGACGTGGTAGAGCATTGCAACGCGCTTGCGAAAAAATACGGCTATCACGGATTGCGCTTTGTGGTCGCAGACGTAACCCGCGATGTGCTTTCCAATGAAAGCATTGATTTTGTCATTTCTCTGCACGCTTGCGATATTGCTACGGATTTCGCACTCAACTACGCTTTGGAAAAAGAGGTTCCTTATATCTTCTCCGTTCCCTGCTGTCAGCACGAAATCAACAATCAGATTCAAAAAGGCGGCGGAGATCTGGACCCTTTCCTGTCTCACGGTATTTTTAAGGAACGCATGAGCGCCCTTTTAACCGACGTGATTCGCACACAAATTCTGGAAGCAGAAGGATATCGCGTTGACGTATTGGAATTCGTGGATTTTGCTCATTCCCCCAAAAACCTGATGCTTCGCGCAAAGAAAAAGAAGAATGCGGCAAAGAAAAGCATTGATCGGATCGGAAAGCTTGAAGAAACCTACGGTTTCCGACAGACCTTGTACCACTTGCGAAAAGGAGATACCAATGACGGATAAAGACGTGGAGATTCTTCCCGAGGAGATCGGCGAATCTCTTGAGATACTCAAGGAAAAAGAAGTTTACGTAACAGGGGGAACTCTTTACGTAGTAGCAACTCCCATCGGCAGGATCGTGGATATTTCCGTTCGCGCCATCAAGGTTTTGGAGGGCGTTGACCTGATTGCCGCCGAGGACACCCGAAGAAGTTATATTCTCCTGAACATTCTCGGTCTTCGTAAGGAAGTAATTTCCAATCAGAAATTCAACGAGCACCGCAAAACCGAGCGATTTTTGCAAGATCTGCGTGACGGAAAAAGCATTGCCATTATTTCCGATGCGGGCACTCCCTGCATCTCTGATCCCGGCAACGAATTGATCAAGCGCGCGCTGGAGGAAGGATTCCCCGTAGTTCCCGTCCCGGGTGCTTGCGCGGCGGTCAGCGGAATTTCCGCTTCAGGCTTTGACCTGACCTCTTTCGTATTTTGCGGATTTTTCCCCAAGGACAATACCGACCGCAAAGCGGAAATGAAGCGTTTGGAAAGCGGTGTCAGCCGCACCTATATCTACTATGAATCCCCCAAGCGCATTATGAAAACCATGGCTTTTTTGGCTGAGAAGTTTCCCGAAGCACGAATTTGCCTCTGCAACGATCTGACCAAAACCCATGAACGCTTTTACCGTGGTTCTGCAGAAGAAGTTCTTGCAGAATTGGAAGCAAATCCCAACGCGGAAAAAGGTGAATTCACCTTGATCATCGAAACACCTGAAATACAGAAAAAGGAAGCGGAATCCACTCCTCCCTCCTCTCCACACGCGGCACTTATCGATGCAATGATCGCAGGCGCCGAAACCCTGCGTGACGCCATCGAAGCCGTACTTGCCGACGGCAAAACAAGCTTCAAGAAAAACGAATTGAAAGAAGCGGCAATTGCCATCAAGGCTTTGTTTGAAGAATAATGAAAAATATCCGTTGCTTTTGGCAACGGATATTTTTTCTGTACAAAGAATATAATCGGGAGTTATATTTTTTCATAACTCCCTTTTTTCAAGCCGTCTTTTTTATAAGCCGAAGCGTTCCCGCAGATATGCGCGGCTTTTCGCGGCATCCTGCAAGGGGTCGGGGGAACTGTCCTGCTCTACAATAAGGTACTCCGCCCCTGCATCACCACAAGCGGAAAGCGCATCCTCCCAATCCTCTACCCCGTAGCCTACGGGAGCGTAGGAAAAGCCTGCAAGGCTTTTTTTCGCCGGTTTCTCATAACCTTCCTGCAAAAGCTTGTGGATCGGTTTTGAGGGCAAAAGGGAAAGATTGTAATCCTTTAAATGCACCACGGGACACCTTCCTGCGTAGCGCTTCAGAAAATCCGCAGGCGCTTGTCCGCCGTAGCTGATCCAGCAAAGATCAGGCTCGGGAAGCATTACCGAGGAAAGTTCCTCCAAAAGGCGATGGATCACAAGTTTTCCATCCAAGGGGGTAAATTCAAAATCGTGATTGTGATACAAAAGCTGAATGCTGTTTTCGGCAAAAAAGCGTCCCATTTTTCCAAAGAGGGCCGTTGTTTCCTCCCAGCGCAGTGTATAAGCTTCCAGCCGTCCCGCGGGAATGGGGATGGCGGTAAAGACTGCGCCAAGCTCTTTCAAGTAAGAGAGAACGTCCTCGGGGTTTTCCTGAAACAATGCAGGAGAAGAATGAACGGAGATACATATAAGTCCTGCATCGGACAAGGCTTTTTTCATTTCAACACCCGTCAGACCGTATCTGCCTCCTGCCAATTCCACGTAATCATACCCCATATTTTTGACCGCGCGCAAAGCCTCGGGAAGATTTTCTCTCAAAGCTTCACGAACGGAGTATAGCTGAAGACCTACCTTCATTTTGCAGGAGGGATGTCAAAATCCCGAATAACCTCGCCCGTTTCGTGGCTCTTGACGATGGCTTCCATCAAGCGGAATACGCGGCGCACCTGATCGTGGGTAACGATGGGGTCCTCCATACCTCGAACGACCTTTGCCATATTGCGGTAATAATCCAGAATATCACTTTCCACCTCGGGCAAGGGATATTCCTGAATGGTATCGGAGGTTCTGGGTGCCATTGTCTTGGTAAGACCCGCGGCTGTATTGACGGGAACAGCATCCCGATTCTCCCAATCGGAGACCATCACGATCTTGCCCTCCAGCTTAAAATTCTGAATGAGAGCAGTACCGTTTTCACCCAGCACGTACCAACGCGGCAAGGCAATGAAATTGGATGTGCTGACCTGCACCTCTACGGAGAGATCCCCTTCAAATTTCAGTTGTGCGGTAAATCCGTCGTCGCAATCCTCATTGGTCACGTTGGTCATTTGTGCATAAACGGACTCGATCTTTTGGGGAAGCATAAGAAGCAACTGATCCAAAAGATGCACGCCCCAATCCATCAGCATACCGCCGCCGTAGCATTTCTTATTGCGCCAGTCACCGGGAATTCCGCGGCTTCCGTGGGTACGGGATTCAATGCGGAAAATTCTGCCCAGAGTATTCTCCTCCCAAAGCTTTTTCACGATTTTGAAATCCTTATCCCAGCGCCTGTTCTGATGAACGGTGAAAACTACGCCGCAGCGATTTGCGGTAGCAATCATTTCTTCCAGTTCCTCGCAGTTCATGGCAACGGGCTTTTCGCAAATTACGTTTTTGCCGTGCTCCATCAAACGGCAGCAAAGCTCCTTGTGCAGGTGGTTGGGGGTAGCCACGGTAACCAGCTTTACCTCGTCGTCCTCCAAAAGCTCCTCCAGGTCACGGTAAACTCTCCTGCCAAGTTCTCGCGCAAGCTCCTTGCGATCCTCTTTGATATCTACGATACCCGCACACTCTACAAGTTCGCATTTATCAAGCTTTCCCGTGTGCCACTTGCCCATACCGCCGTAACCGACGATGGCAACCTTGACCGGTTCAAATTCTTTCATCTGTTTAGCCATAGTGCCCTCCTTTGATGCAAAAAAGCGGCGGAAATTTCTTTCCGCCGCCACATTTTTTTATTTCTGATTCTTTGCTTTAACCTGCGCCTGAACGGAAATGGGAAGTCCCCACAGATTGATAAAGCCTTCTGCATCCTTCTGATTGTAAACTTCATCTTCATCAAAGGTTGCAATTTCTTCGGAATACAAAGACCAATCGCTCCACACACCTGCTTTGATGATGTTGCCCTTGTAGAGTTTCAGGCGAACCTTACCTTCTACGTGCTCCTGGGTCTTGTCAACGAATGCAGAGAGTGCTTCGCGGAGAGGAGTGTACCACTGACCGTTGTAGAGAAGCTCTGCAAAGGTAATGGAAAGCTCATCCTTTTTATGTTTGGTCTGCTTATCCAGACATACAGATTCAAGATAATTCTGAGCAAAATACAG
This sequence comes from Eubacteriales bacterium, assembly GCA_045657125.1. GTDB lineage: Bacteria > Bacillota > Clostridia > Oscillospirales > SIG627 > RGIG5579. Next base: position 12,610 of record JAZOSM010000050.1, on the reverse strand, counting down.
GATTGCTCCGCCGGGGGTCTCGTATACGCCGCGGCACTTCATACCAACCAAACGGTTTTCTACGATATCAAGAAGACCGATACCGTTCTTACCGCCGAGCTCGTTGAGCTTGAGAATAATCTCTTTAGCGCTCATCTTCACACCGTCAAGTGCAATGGGCTTACCGTTTTTGTACTCCAGAGTCAGGTAAGTGGGTTCGTCGGGAGCAAGCATGGGAGAAACGCCCATTTCAAGGAAGCCTTCCTTCTCGTACAAGGGCTCGTTTCCGGTATCTTCCAGATCGAGACCTTCGTGAGAAAGGTGCCACATATTCTTATCCTTGGAATAGTTGGTTTCACGGTTGATTTTCAAGGGGATGTTATGAGCCTCTGCATACTCAATTTCTTCCTCACGGCTCTTAATATCCCACTCACGCCAGGGGGCAATGATTGCAAGGTGGGGAGCAAATGCCTTGATGGCAAGCTCGAAACGAACCTGGTCGTTACCCTTACCGGTACAGCCGTGGCAAATTGCATCGGCACCCTCGGCAATTGCAATCTCGCAAAGACGCTTTGCGATGATGGGACGAGCCAAAGCAGTACCCATCATATATTCCTCGTACTTAGCACCTGCCTGTACGGTAGGGATGATCATTTCTTCAACGAATTCCTCGGTCAGATCTTCAACGTAGCACTTGGAAGCGCCGGTCTTGATCGCCTTTTCTTCCAGACCTTCAAGCTCATCAGCCTGACCAACGTTACCGGAAACGGCAATGATTTCGGGGTTGTTATAATTCTCCTTCAACCACGGAATGATAATGGAAGTATCAAGTCCGCCGGAATAAGCAAGAACGATTTTCTTAATATCTTCTTTTTTCATAATTTGAGTCCTCCTAAAGACACGCTTTTCATTACCCGATTATCTTAACACAAGCAAAACCAAAATGCAATACTTTTTTGCAAAAAAATCAAAGTTTTTTGCAATAAAATTCAGTAAAAACTGCAAATTGCAGAATAATATCCGCATTTACCGAATTCATTTTGCATATTATTCAAAATCTAAAGCAACAGTCTTTTTCCAATTGCTTTTTACAACACTTTATACCCCTCTTTTTCCACGGTTTCTTTCAGAATTGCATCGGAAACGTCGGCGGAAAGGGTTAAAACAACCTCTCCCTTTTCATGGCTCGGGATGGCTTCATCGACACCTGCCAAAGCCTCCAGCGCTTTCTTAACGTGCGCCTCGCAATGGGGACACATCATACCTTCAACTTTCATAATTTTTTTCATTGTTTTTTCTCTCTTTCTGTTTGTTTTATTTGTACTTGAACAAAAGCGATTCAATCGCAATGCGTTACTTACTACAAAGATACTGGAAAAGCTCATGGCCGCCGCGCCGAACATAGGCGTCAAGCTCCATCCAAGCAAAGGAACAAAAGCACCTGCCGCCAACGGAATTCCGATCAAATTGTAACAAAATGCCCAAAACAGATTTTCCTTGATGTTGCGTAAGGTTTTTCTTGACAGTTCAATCAAATCGGGAATATGAGACAGCGCGCCGCCCATCAAAACCACTTCCGCCGCATCAATGGCAATTTGCGTTCCCGTACCAATGGCAACCCCCACGGAAGATGCTGTTAAAGCGGGAGCATCGTTGATCCCGTCGCCTACCATCATAACTCTGCCCTCTTTTTCCAGGGCGCGTATGGCAGATTCCTTGCCCTCGGGAAGAACGCCTGCCATGACCTCACTGATTCCTACTTGAGAAGCGATGCTGTGCGCCGTTTCCGCCCGATCACCCGTAATCATAATCACACGCAGACCCATTTTCAAAAGCTTGGAAACGGCGTCTTTGGAATCGCTTTTGATGGTATCGGTCACGGAAATCATACCGCAATAAAGTTCACCCATACAAAGATGCAAAAGCGTTTTTCCTTGTCGGGAAAGCGCCAGTGCGCGTGCCTGAGATTCCGTGGGGATTTCGGTAAATTCCTCCACGAATTCCGCTTTTCCCAAAAGGATTTTCTTTCCGTCAAGAATTCCCTCCACGCCAAATCCTGCGCGGGTAAAAAGTCCTTCCATAGGAATGGTTGGGACGTTTCGTTCTTTGCAAAATTCCAATACGGCACAAGCTATGGGATGACTGCTTCCCTCCTCCAAAGAACGCACGACAGACAAGAATTTTTCCTCGTCAAGCCCCTCGCAAATCACGTCGCTCACACGCATTTTCCCCGAAGTCACCGTACCTGTTTTATCCAAAACCACAATTTTTGTTTTTCCCGATTCTTCAAGTGCCGTGGCCGTTTTAAACAAAATGCCGTTTTTTGCGGCAACGCCGCTGCCTACCATAATGGCAACGGGGGTTGCAAGACCCAAAGCGCAGGGACAGGACACAACGAGAACGGAAATTCCGTATGACAACGCCAAACCGAAATCTGCTCCCACAAGAAGCCATATCACAAACACACACAAAGACAATATCAAAATCGAGGGCACGAACACAGCCGAAATACGGTCTGCCAAACGTGCAATGGGTGCCTTGGAAGCACCTGCAGCCGCCACGCGGTCGATCATACGGGACAGGGTGGAATCCTTACCAACCTTTTTCGCCAGAATTTTTAAACTGCCGTTCAGATTGATCGTACCCGTAAAGATGGAATCGCCTTTTTCCTTTTCAACAGGAAGACTTTCACCTGTCAAAGTAGATTCATCCACTGCACCGACGCCTTCCAGAACCACACCGTCAACGGGAAACAAATCACCCGGTAAAACGCGCAGAATCTCTCCTGCCGAAACCTCCTCCATGGAAACGATCATTTCCGAGCCGTCTCTCAAAACCCTGGCATTTTTCGGTGCTAAAGCTTTTAAGCCTTGGATGGCAGAGGTAGTTTTTCCCCGACTTTTGGATTCTAAAAGTTTTCCCAAGGAAATCAAGACCAAGATCATTGCCGCTGACTCAAAATAGAGTCCGTGAAGTATATGCTCTGCCTTGCCCTTTTCTAAAAGCATTTGCAGTAAGATCACGAGGCTATAGATGAAAGAGACCCCCGAACCCATTGCCACAAGGGTATCCATATTGGGACTTTTGTGGAGCACCGCGCGAAAACCACCAATAAAAAATCTACGATGAATAACGAGAATGGCAAAAGACAAAGCCATCTGACACAGTGCCTGTAACTGCGGGGAGAAAGAATCGGGAAACGAAATCCCTATCATATGCCCCATCGAAAGAGTCATCAGACACAACAGCAGAACTGCAGAAAGGATAAAGGATAACCACCCGCTTTTCTCTTTTTGCAAACGAAGGTCCTTTTCATGCACCGCTTGTGCCTGATCGGAAACCGAGTAGCCTGCCCGACCAACGGCTCGAATAAGCGCTTCTTCCTGATAAATTCCGTCTACGGTCATAGTTCCTGCCAACAGGCTGACGGAAACGTTTTCAACGCCGTCCACGCTCTTTGCCGCACTTTCCACCCGTGCAACACAGGCAGAACAGCTCATTCCTTTTACAAAATATTGTTTCACGTTTCCTCCTTCTCTGTTATAAGATGGTTTCCAAAATCGTTTTTTGCGGGGTCATCCCCATTTTTTCATAAAAACGCATAGCGCTTTCGTTACACGACCAAACGTTCAGCGTCAAGTTATAACAGCCGGAATCCTTGGCAAAAGCGCGCACATACTCATACAAAGCTGTGCCAACGTGCTTTCCGCGACAGGTTTCGTCCACGCAAAGGTCGTCCAGATACAGACTTTTAATGCCTTTGAGAATATGACTTTCCTTTACCTCGGTGAACATACAGAAGGCATAGCCCAATACTGCGCCGTCCTCCGCTGCAACGAACACGGGTGTCTGATCGTTTTTCAATATTTCAAGAATTTCTTCGTCGGTATATTTTTTCACACCGCCGTAAAACAAATCAGGTCTGCCTTTATGATGAATTTCAAGCACCTGATACAACAATGAATTGATTCCGGAAAGATCCTCTTTTCGCGCCAAACGAATTTCCATATTTCTCCTTTAACGAAACACACGAACCCGCATACGTCCTCTGCCGCTTCGGGTTTTATTTTCTTCACCGTCAAAATAAAATCTGCCATACCCACGCACGGATAAACGGTCCCCTGCAAAAAGCTCTTTTGCAGGATCGGAAATTTTTCTGCCTCGCAAGGTAACACGCTCATCCTCCACCAATTTCTTGGATTCGGCGCGAGACAGATTCCAAACCGCGGCAATCACCGCATCGGCACGTGGAGATGCCGCCACCACGAACCGTTCTTCGAAGCAAACACCTGCTCCTTCGGGAAGCCCATCGCAAACCGAAATTTTCACATCTGTGTGACGCACGCGTTTTAAATTCTCCATCAGATATTCCGCCATTTGCTCCAAAACGAATTGATACCCAACGTTTTGGAAAATAATCAAATCACCCAATAATTCACGCTTGATCCCAAGATTCATAATAGCGCCGAGGAAATCGCGGTGTGTCAAGGCGTCGGCGTATTTCTGCATGGCAGGCTCTATTTTCAGCAAGATCAGATCACTTTCCCAGGGATAGCCCCATTCTTCCTCTGAACCGAAAACGGCAACACAGCGTTCAGCCTCGTTAAATCCGCCGTAAAATACAGGAGTCAAGGGCAATCTTGCTTCCGCGATCAATGCCGCTTCCCCTTCTGTCAAAAAGGAGGTGCGGGTATAAATACCTCTGGTGAAAGCCCGATCGGACAGTTCCTCTGCGCGTCTCAAAAGTTCTTTTTCTTCCGCGGTCATACATCTTCCTTTCTGTGGCGAAGATTTCTTCGAACGCGATTGATGTGTCTCTCAAAATCGCCCGTTGAAATCAATTCTTTTAACACCAACTGTTCATACAAGGGAACGGTGCAGGAGTAAAAGCCAAGTTTTTTCTCAAATTGCTCCAACAAAGGAAGCGGCAGGACCATATACCCTACACGAATGGAGGGAGAAATGGTTTTGGTAAAAGAATTGACGTAGATCACGTTTTCACCGCAGCTCATGGAAAACAAGGTATCAATGGGCTTGTGGGACAAAGCGAACTCCGATTCAAAATCGTCTTCCACCAAAATTCTCTCTTTTTCCCCCGCCCACCGCAAATACTCCATTTTTTTGGAAGCGCTGGCAGTAACGCCGCTTGGGAAACTGCGGTAAGGTGAAATGTGCAGTACCTCCGCTTGACTTTTTTGCAGGGCTTCGGACTCAATTCCCGATTTTCCCAGGGTCAGATATTCGCACCTTGCACCCAAAGCACCGTAAACACTGCGGATTTTTTCATAGCTGGGATCCTCCAGGGCGTAAAGGCGATCAGCGCCCAAAAGCTGTACAATCAAGCCGTATAAATATTCCGCACCGCTTCCCACCACTATTTGTTCGGGGACAGCATTCATTCCTCTGCTTCTTGCCAAATATCGGCACAACTCTCGGCGAAAGCCTTCGTCTCCTTTACAGGGGCTTTTTTCAAGCAAAAAATCACCGTATTCCGATAAGACTCGACGCATGGTTTTGGCAAGCGCCGAAAAAGGATAACCTCGGTTTTCGTGGCTGCCCAAATCCGCAGGCACGTCGTGATAAACTGCCTCACAGGGTTGTGTAAAACCGTCCTCCTCGCGAAAGGATGCGAAAAAGCCACTGCGCTGACGTGAGCGTGCATATCCTTCCTCGCAAAGGAGCTGATACGCATGCTCTACCGTAACAAGGCTCACATCAAGCTCCTCGGCAAGAAGCCTTTTGGAAGGAAGCTTTGTGCCAAAAGGGAAAAGTCCCTTTGTAATATCCTCCCGCAGTCCTTCATATAGCTGCACGTATACGGGCTTACGGGCAGCGGAATCGATTTTATATTTCATCTGACCTTACCAAATTCTCAATATTGGAAGTAAATACATACCAAATATATTATAAATCCCACACTTTTTTTCGTCAAGTTTCTCTTGCAAATGTAAGCAAAAATATTACCTATTTATCACTTTTTTCTTTTTGTGTTGAAACGAAAACAAAAAAATGTTATGCTATTATCAGTAATTTATGTAAAGGAGTACCTTTTATGAAATTTATGAATGAGGATTTTTTGCTTGAAACCCCCGTTGCTCGCAAGCTTTATCACGATTTTGCAGAGCATCAGCCGATCATTGACTATCATTGCCACATTTCCCCCAAAGAAGTCTACGAAGATCGCAAGTTTGAAAATATCACCCAGGTTTGGCTTGGCGGTGACCACTACAAATGGAGAATGATCCGCACCAACGGTGTTCCCGAAGAAGAAGTAACCGGCTCCGCTTCCGACCGTGTAAAATTCCAGCGTTTTGCAGAAGCGCTTCCTCTTGCCATCGGAAACCCCATGTATCATTGGACCCATTTGGAATTAAAGCGTTACTTCGGCGTTGATACTCCCTTGACCGGCGATACCGCTGAAGAAATCTGGAACGTTTGTAACGAAAAACTGCAAAGCCCCGAGCTTTCCGTTCGCAACATCATCAAAAATTCCAAAGTAAAAATGATCGGTACCACCGATAACCCTGCAGACGATCTTGCTTTCCATAAATTGATTGCAGAAGACAAAACCTTTGAAACCCGCGTTCTTCCCTCTTTCCGTCCCGACGTTGTGGTAAACATTGAAAAGCCCGCCTTTGCAGACGGTGTGAAGCAGCTTGCTTCCGTTTGCGGTTTTGCCATCAACAACCCCGAGGATCTGAAAAAGGCTCTGACGAAGCGTTTGGACTATTTCTGTGCAAACGGATGCAAAGCCAGTGACCACGGTATGGATGCTGTCGTTTTCCGCCGCGGCACCACAGAGCAGGTAAACGCAGCATTTGAGAAGGCAATGGAGAAAAAGCCCTTAACCGTAGAGGAAATCGAGATGTTCCGCACGGAAATGCTTCTCCACTTGGGCAGAGAAAATGCGAAGCGCGGCGTAGTAATGCAGCTCCATTACGGTGTGCAGAGAAACACCAATACCAAGAAGTTCCAGACCATTGGTGCTGACACCGGATTTGATACCATTGCAGGCGGCGGCGACGGAATCGGTCTTGCCCGTTTCCTGGATGCTTTGGCGCAGGACGATCTGCTTCCCAAAACCATCATCTACTCCCTCGATCCCAAGGACAACGAACTGATCGACACCATCATCGGTTCTTTCCAGGGGCCCGAATGCCCCGGCAAAATTCAGCACGGTTCTGCCTGGTGGTTCTCCGACACGAAATCCGGTATGGAAAATCAGCTTAAGAGCCTGGCAAATCTTTCCATCCTCGGCAATTTCGTAGGTATGCTCACCGACTCCAGAAGTTTCCTCTCCTACACCCGCCACGAATACTTCCGCAGAATCCTCTGCAACTTCCTCGGAAAGCTTGTTGATAACGGTGAATATCCCGAGGACTACAAAATGCTCGAAAAAATCGTAAGCGGTATTTCCTACGAAAACGCAAAACGCTATTTCGAACTGTAATTCTGTCATAGATTGAATTGACTTTTTTCCTCCTTTGGGTATAATATAGGTATACGCAAAGGAGGAATTTTTTATGGGAAACTTTGAATTTGCATACAGTTCAGCACCCACGCCTATGGAAAACGGCAACGCGCTTCACGCCGTCAGTTACGGATTATACATTGTTACAACCCGCGAAAACGGAAAAGACAGTGGTCTTGTGGTCAACACCGTTGCTCAGGTAGGCTCTAATCCGACGGTTCTTGCCGTCGGTATCAATCGTGCCAATCACTCGTGCGGTGTCATTGCCCGTACAAAGAAACTGAACGTGAACGTTTTAACGGAAAATGCTCCTTTCGAGATTTTCAAACGTTTTGGATTTCAAAGTGGCAAAAATGCCGATAAAATGCAGGGGCTTCTCTATGGCCGCAGTGAAAACAATCTTCCTGTTTTAAAAGAGTATGCCAACGCTTATCTGTCCTTAACCGTTCGCGACTCCGTCACCCTTCCCTCCCACACCGTGTTTTTCTGTACCGTTGAGGAAAGCGAAGTCATAAACAGTGACAAAAGCATGACCTATTCCTTTTACCACGCCAACGTAAAACCCAAAAAGCAACCGACCAATCAAGGCTGGGTCTGCAAAATTTGCGGTTACGTTCATCCTGCCGATGAATTGCCCTCTGATTTCATCTGCCCAATTTGCAAGCATCCACCCAACGATTTTGAAAAAATCACAAAATAAAAAAACACTTTCTTTGTGTTTCAAAAAAAAAAAAGAATTCGGCTTTCGCCGAATTCTTTTTTTGTTTAGTTTTCTTCCTGAAGCTCTACGTAGCGAGTATTTTCACACTCAACGATGATGTTCCAAATGTTTTCAAACATTTCAACGTACTGTTCAACAAGAACCTTAACGTCGGGATGGAAATCATCGTAGTACTCGGGACGGAGAGAGGAGTAGTTGGAACGGTTGATCAGACGAACAGCGTACCAACGGAAGATCTGAAGTCTGGTTTCGGGATAGTACATAGATCTTTCACCGCCGCCGGCATAAGGAGAGTAAGCAGTATCAGTAAAGGAAGCGGGAACGTAAATGGTTTCACCGTTTGTATCAACCAAAGTATTGCCTTCAGCATCTTTTACGGTAGTCAGATACATCTCGTTCATGTTGTACTGAGACTCTGTTGCGGTAGTACCGGTAACCTGCTCGTTGTAGTTGGAAAGCATATCCTGGATCAACCAGCAAGCGATGTAGTAAATGCTCTTGTACTCGTGCTCACCGTAAACTACGGTGCCATCCTTATACGTGATGTAAGGACGAATGGTGTAGAAGGTGTAGTAGTCATCGAAGTCATGGAACAAGCCTTCACCCTCGGGACCACCGAATACAACGGAGTAGAGGGTACCGAGTTCTGCACCGGTCTCGGGATCAGTATTCTTCTCGGTCTTCTCAAGATTTGCAGCGAGCGTATAAACCGTGTAAACACCACTGGGCTTACCACCGAATTTATCTACTGCAGCGTAGGAGTCGGAGTCATTGGGAACAACAGATGCTGCAAAATACTTGTCAGCGTCCTGGGTCATATTGAACCACTTGCCGTCTTCATCTACACCATAGAGAATCGGGAAGTCTTCGCAATAATATGCAATGGAAGACATACCAAGCTTCAACTGATTTCTTCTTGCAACTTCCGTAGGAGCTACAATAACACCGATTTCCTCAATCTCTTTGTCAGTTTGAGGAACGTTAATCTGAATTCGAATCTTCTGATCCTTCGCGCCGTCGGCACGGATGTTTGCACCGTAGTAGGAAGGCTGTGCGTAACCTTCGGGAATCTCCTGTCCTGCGGTAAAGTAGGTATAGGTGAAGTGAGAAACAGAAGAAGACATTCTGGTATACAGGGTAGCGTAGTCAGTCAAATGAGGCTCCCATGCACCGTAGGAAGAAGAAACTGCAGCCCAGATCCAGTTATAGGTACCGTAATCAGAACCCTTGGTAAGACCGGTTCTGTGGTAGTATCTCATGGTATAGTCTTTTTTGAGGTAGCTACCGCTGCGGCTGGAAAGAATTCTTGCTTCACGAGGCAGTGAGAAGTTCAGATAAAGTGCACCGGTTGCCAAGCTGTTTTCAAGAGTAATCTGGTTACGGCAGGTGAACATCTCGGGAACGACGGACATAGAACCGCCGGGAGAGTATTTACCGTTCAAAGCCTTCCAAGGAATACGGCGCTCGTAAACGGTAGTACCGTAAGTATCGGAGGCGGTAGATTCTTCAGTGGATTCTTCTTCCAATGCGGGATCGGCGAGAAGATCGTCCATATCATCGTTTTCCTCTTTCTTGGGAGGAACGTAGGGAGTGTGGGTAATGTTGTAGTCAACGCCAACTGCGGTTACATCTTCAATAGCGGTTGCAGACAAATCGCCGTACTTTCTGAGAATGTACAGTTTGTCCTTCACGTTGGTAGAAGCGTTGATGTAGGTACGAATGGTGCCGGAAAGGGTCATCTTCGCATCTTCATTCTTGAGAGCTGCCTTGGTAACGGATCCGCTGTAGTCGTAGTTGTTTACAAATACAGAAGTAACGTTACTCATGGTAGTACCGTAGTAATAGGTATCTTCGTAGTTAGAAGTAACGTGCTTCATCTCTTTCAGCTCGAGAGCGTAGTAGAGATAAGTATCGTTGTATCTTGCATACATATTGACTTCTTCGGGAAGAATCGCGTGAAGTCTCTTCAATTCAGCAGTAGTTGCAATTGCACCTGCGCTACCCTCAGCATTCTGGAAAAGCTTGTCTACAACGATTTTGTTACCGGTGTAGTAGGTGCTGGTCTTAAACTCGGGAGCCTTGCCGTTTTCAGCTTTAACGGGCTGATAGTAGCTGGATCCCATGGGCTTGTAGTAGTAATTCTTGTAATTCTTTTCCCAATCATTAGGCTTCTCTGAGAGAACCTTTGCAAGATCAAGAACCAAGTTACCGTCCGCACTGCGAACCGTGTAGTTCTTAAAGGTTTCTGCAGTTACGTGATAAGCGGTTGCAAAGCTCAAGGTTCTGGGATTCTGATAAACATAAGAGGACGAAGCAGAGAACGAAGTCGCTCTTACACGGTAGGACCACAGGTAGCTGTAAGGGCTGTCTGCCTCATAGCTCTGAATCGTATCCCAAACCTCCTGAGGAGAATTGTGGGTAGGATATACATAGTAAGTACCATCGTTTCGGAGTTTGAACTCAGGTCTCTTTTCCAATTCGGGCGTTACGTACTCCGCAGTGGTACAGTAACGGAAGCCGTACGTAGCCACAGGTTCACCATAGCCGTCCGTACCGGTAACGTAACCGTCCATTCTGGGTGCAGCTCTTCCCTTCGCAACTTCGTAGAGATAGATGTGCTGCTGCCCGAAATCCTTCCAAGCGTTTGCGGAAGGTGAATAGGGTACTGCAGATGCAACACTAGGTACAATTCCTACGATTGTCGCAAGTGCAAGCACAAAAGCAAGAACTCTTTTTTTCATAATTCTTTACCTTTCTAGGTTTGATTGCATACTCCAAACCGATTTTAACTTATTTATACTCAATTCTATCATAGAATTTTAAAAAAATCAAGCATTTTTATATATTTTTTCTCCAAAGATTCTTTCCTTTTTTTGTACTTTTCGCCTTTTTTTTCGAAATGAAAAACCCTCCTGCCGTTGGGCAGGAGGGGTCGCATTAAAAGATATTAAGATTGCCAAATTCCGTAGCGGGTTTTGCGGGAGTCTTATCCTTATCCGCAGGTAAAATCGGAGAGGCTGAAGGGCCGAGGATTTCCTCTGCAAAAAATCGAATTTGCTTTCCTTCGGGAGATAAATACGTCTTTTTCACCGCAATCTCCTTTACGCTACGCAATTCACTGCCTTCTGAATGTAATACAGCAAAGCGGCAGCTTTTGCAGCATTTTCATTTTCAGAATCATTTGCGAATTCTTCGGCAGTGGCAGCAATGCTGAATTCATAAGTGAAGTATACGCCGCTGTCGGAGGAAAGTTCAACAGTGATCATATCTTCCATGAATCTTGCCATCACAGGGAGAGTGATCTTCACTTCCGCAGTATTTTCACCTGCGGTGACGGTGTAATTCGTCGTAACTGCTTCGCCGTTGATTTTAAGAACAACGTTTGCGGGTGCTTCAAGCAAAGCAACGTCGATCACAGCAGAAACCTTATCGTCCATAGCCAGAGAAAGCTTTGCAGATTCAACCTTTCCAACAGCTTCGCCGTTGGTCAGCTTGTTTTCCAGTTCAACTGCCTGAGGAGCGAGCTGGGAGGTTTCGCCCAGGTTGTAAACCTTGTGCAGGTTTTCGATAGCACCGAGAACCTCTGCCCACTCACCGGTGAATACGGGTTTTGCAAGTTCAACCAAACCGATCAAAGTAAATTCTTTTTCGTAGATGGTAGCACCACTCAAAACAAGTTTCTGATCAAAGTCGGGAAGTCCGATGCCGGATACGATAAAGGAGTAATAGCCCTGATACATTTCAAGGTCATCCTTGTCACCGGTTGCAAGAACCGCGTCACCAAGGACTACCTTCACGGTGAATGCATCGCCGAAGTTGTTCACATCGTCAGAATTAAAGAGGAAACGGAGTCCGAGATTTTCTTCCAGACGGATCGTAGCGCCGCTAACCTCAAAGCCAACGCCGGATACCAAGATGGTGTCGTCTGCGATGATCGAACCGTATGCAACGGCAGATTCATCAATGGTATAAGCAGAGCCTGCGGGAAGTTTCAGGTAATCGTGCGCTTCCCAGCCCTCGGTCTGCTTCAGAGTCAAAGTACCGGTCAGCTTCTCGATTAAGATGTTGGTATTTGCAGCAATATCAATCACGTCACCGTTTGCGGTGAAGTCGGTAAAGTTTGCCTTGCCGCCGAGCTTCAGTTCTTTGCCTTCGGTCTGTTTTACGTTAACCGCAACCGTGCCGGTGCAGGTGAAGTCGCCTTTGTTTTTGCATTCAGCGAAGATGCCGCCGCGGAAGTCACCACCCTTGATGGTCATGGTGATGTCACCGTCGATCACCTTTTCAGCAGCGTCGTAAGAGCCTGCAATGGCACCTGCAACAACGTCGTGCATAAAGACCCCGCCGTTGATTTCAATTACAGCGTCACCGACGAGAGCACCGTTTCTCATACCACCTGCAAAGGAGTTGGGCATTTTGCCGTTGTCGTAGCCTGTGAA
>JAZOSM010000049.1:0-26551 GCA_045657125.1 Eubacteriales bacterium | reverse complement strand
GGAGAATGTGGAGCCTTACGACTACAAGAACGTTGCGATTTTCGCCCATCACGGAATTTTGATCGCCATGCTTTCTTTGGCAGTGGGCAAGGTTATCAGTTCTGCAGACGTATTGGTAAAAAATTGCGGTATTGCTATTTTTGAATACAAAAACAACAACTGGGTTCTTTTGTCTTGGAACAACCAGTCCGATTTTCAGGCATAAATCTTTGATTTTGATCAAAGGTGAATAAAATATTTAACAGGAGGATACACACCAATGAAAATGGGTTTTCGCTGGTACGGAAAGGGCGACGATAAGATCAAACTTTCTGATATCAAACAGATTCCGGGTGTAGAATCGATCGTTTGGGCACTGCACAGCAAAATGCCCGGTGAAATTTGGGAAGAAGAGGAGATTGCCGAAGTAAAGCGTCAACTGGACGAATACGGCTTTTTGATCGACGTGGTTGAATCGGTTAACGTACACGACGATATCAAAATCGGTCTGCCCACCCGTGACCTTTATATTGAAAATTACAAAACCACCATTCGCAACCTTGCAAAATTCGGCGTTAAGGTTATTTGCTATAACTTTATGCCTATCTTTGACTGGACCAGAACCAATCTGTTCCACCCTGTAGGAGACGGCTCTACCGCCCTGTTTTACGAAAAGGATTTGATTCAGGACGATTACAACGCAATGGCGAATTATATTTTGAGTTTTACGGAAAAATATAATATGTCCTTCCCCGGTTGGGAGCCTGAACGTATGGCAAAGCTGGATCAGCTTTTCAAGGCTTACGAAGGTGTTGACCACGAGAAGCTTTGGGGCAATCTGAAGTACTTTTTGGAGGCAATTATGCCCACCTGCCGCGAGTGCGACGTAAAGATGGCAATCCACATGGACGATCCGCCATGGGATATTTTCGGTCTTCCCCGTCTGATCATCAACGACGAGAACATCGAGCGTTTCCTGAAGATGGTAGACGACGAATACAACTGTCTGACTCTTTGCTCGGGAAGCTTGAACGCGAACCCCGAAAACAACGTTGCGGAAATCGTCAGAAAGTACTGCGACCGCATTGCATTTGCTCACATTCGTAACATCAAGCACTTTGAGAACGGTGACTTCTCCGAAGCAAGCCACAGAGACTGTGACGGTGAAACGGGCATCATCGAAATCCTCAAAGCATATCACGACTGCGGCTACAAGGGATACATTCGTCCCGACCACGGCAGACATTTGTGGGACGAGGGTCCCGGCAACGTACGTCCCGGTTACGGTCTGTACGATCGCGCTTTGGGTATTATGTATATGCTCGGCGTTTGGGACAGCCTTGAAAAATACGACAAGAAATAAGCGAGGAATCCATCATGGAAAAATTTATTCCCGTAGTAGTTATCAAAGAACTCGGTGAAACCGATAAAATTCTCACCGCACTGAAAAACAACGGCATTAACTGTGCGGAGATTACCTTCCGCACCGCTTGTGCCGCAGAAGCAATCGCTTACGCTGTAAAAAATTATCCCGAAATGGAAATCGGTGCAGGCACGGTCATCAATGCCGAGCAGTGCAAAGCTGCTCTTGAAGCAGGCGCGACCTTCATCGTATCTCCCGGTCTTTCCGCTTCGGTAGCTGAAGTCTGCCAAGAGAAGAACGTTCCCTACTATCCCGGTTGTGTTACTCCTACCGAGATTATGGCGGCTCTGGAACTGGGCATCACCACGGTGAAATTCTTCCCCGCAGGTGTTTACGGCGGTTTGAAGGCTCTGAAGGCTCTTTCTGCTCCCTTCCCCCAGGTAAAATTCATCCCCACAGGCGGAGTTGACAGAAGCAACATTGATGAGTTTCTTGCTTTTGACAAGATCGCCGCAATCGGCGGAAGCTTTTTCGTCAAGGAAGCGCTTGACAAAATGGAAAGTGAAAAATAATTAAGAAAAAAGGACGGAAAAAAATGGCTAAAACTGTTCAAGATATTATGGAGCTGATCCGCGAAAACGACATCAAAATGGTCGATTTCAAAATGGTTGATATCCACGGTCAGTATCGCCACGTAACCATCCCCGCAAAAAACTTTTCTGAATCTACCATGAAAAACGGTATCGGCTTTGACGCCTCCAACTATGGCTATGCCGTAGTTGAAAAGAGTGATATGGTATTCATTCCCGATCCCGATACCGCTGTCATCGATCCTTTCTGCGAAATCCCCACTCTGTCTATGACGGGTAACGCAATGATCATCGGAAATCCCGAAAACAAGCCTTTGGCGCAGTACCCCAGAAACATTGTTCTTGCTGCAGAAAAATATATGCAGGACAGTGGTATCGCAGATACCATGTTGATTCTTCCCGAATTTGAATTCTATCTTTTCGACGACGTTCGCTGGAACGTTCATCCCTCCGATATTTCCATGAGCCTTGACGTAAATCAGGCACATTGGAACAGCGGAAACGAGGGAATGGGCGTAGTGGTTCCCAAGCAGAAGAACTACCACATCGCAAAGCCTTTCGATCCCACTTACGAGTGCAGAAGTGAAATGTGTATGCTGATGGAGGAAGCGGGAATCAACATCAAATATCATCACCCCGAGGTTGGCGCGGCAGGTCAGTTTGAGATCGAGCCCCAGTTGGGCAAGATGAGCGAGATGGCGGACGCCTCCATGATGATCAAATACATCATCCGCAACACCGCATTGAAATACGGCAAAACCGCAACCCTTATGCCCAAGCCCGTTTACGGTGAAGCAGGAAACGGTATGCACGTTCACATTCTTTTGATGAAGGACGGTCAGCCCGTATTCTCCGACGACAACCGCTATTCCAACCTGAGCCGCGAAGCGCATTACTTTATGGGCGGTCTTTTGAAGCACATTTCTTCCCTTTGTGCCATTACCAATCCCAGCACCAACTCCTTCAAGCGTTTGGTACCCGGATTTGAGGCGCCCGTTACCGTAGGTTACGCAACCAGTAACCGCAGTGCGGTTATTCGTATTCCCGCTTATGCAAAAAGCCCCGAGCTTCGCAGATTCGAGATTCGCAACCCCGATGCTACCTGTAACCCCTATTTCTGCTACGCCGCACTTCTGATGGCAGGTCTTGACGGTATTAAGAACAAGATCGATCCTCACGAAAACGGTTGGGGTCCCTACGACGTAAACCTTTACACCCTCCCCGAGGAAGAAAAGGCAAAGCTGAAGGGTCTGCCCACTTCTTTGGATGCCGCTTTGGATGCATTGGAAGCCGATCACGACTACCTGACCGCAGGCGGTGTATTCCCCGAAGAACTGATCAAAAACTTTATCAAAACCAAACGTGCAGAATGCCGTGAGCTGTCTCAGATTCCCCATCCTGCAGAATTTGATAAATATTATAACCTGTAATAAAAAATGCCGCGCAAGGCGGCATTTTTTTATTGCGCGAAGAAAAATTATATGATACAATCGAATTAAAGAAAGGAGGTTTTGCCATGCTTCTGAAAGATGCCGCAATGGATTTGGGAGTGGAAATTCCTGAGGGAATGGAAAAAAAAGCGGATTCTCCCCTGCTTTTATCCCAAGATTTGTTAGACAAACTGCAAAAGCGGTTTGATTTATTCGGCGTATATTTTGACGCGGCGAAATCCGCATTGGATGAAATTTTGGAGAATGATGCCATGCGTCTTTGGTTGACCGCTGCCGCGGCATACTACCGTGAATGTGACCACGACAACGCAAGAGATCTTCCTGTGCCCGTCACGAACGGAACTGCGGCAAGAGATTTTCTGCCCTTGATGGTAATGCTTCCGTCCATAGAGGATGCCTTTGACAATTACGTAAAGCGCGGATTTTCGGAACGGAAAGCAAAAGATTTTTTGGGCTGTGTTCGCCTGAATCTGGACCTTGCCAACACAAGAAACCTTGGCAGACCTGCTTTGACCGCGCCTTACTTTCGCTGGCTGGCGCACTATCTGAAATGCACCATATTTGATCACGGCGGATTGAATTTTGAAATGAAAAGGGCTGCGGCTACCTTGGTTTATTTAAAAAACAAGGTCAGCGGAGAAATCGCCCTTTGCGCAGTACGGGAATGCGTTCACAAAAGCGGAATCCCTCTTGGAAGCGCAGGCTATGAGGACGATCAAGAAGCTTTTACCGCAAATTTTGAGGAAAGCGAAGAAGCCTTTTTCGGACACCCCGTTCGAGCCTTTCGCATTCGGCGGCAAAAAGAAGCCTTTCCTAAATCCCTTTGGGAACGCTTTCTTTCCCCCGGAGAGGATATTATCAACGTGCACATTCCCCGCGGCGCAGATCTTACACCGCAAAAAATCCATACCGCCTACAAAGAGGCTATTGAGATCGTTGCAAAATGTTACCCCGAGTGCAAGCCGAATGCCTTTATTTGTTCTTCCTGGCTGATGGACCCCGTTTTACAAGAAATTTTGGGAGAGGAAAGCCGCATCAGTCAATTTGCCGCGCCATATTTGCGCTGTCCCAACAAAAGCAACGGAAAGGAAGTCTTTTCCTTCGTCTTCCGTCCCTTTGAGGCAAACGATTTGACAAAGCTCCCCGAGAATACCAGATTGGAACGGGCTTTGAAAGAAAAATACATTCAAGGCGAGTACGTTTACGCGTATACGGGAATGATCCCTATTGAACAAATTTAAATTCAGGAGGATTTTCAAATGAAAAAAATGATCGTTCGCTTTTTATCCGTCACCTTATGTTTTCTTTTCATTCTGTCTACCGTATCCTGCAGTAAGGGCGGATCTGCAGATTTTAAAGATTTTTACACGGAAAATGCAAAAGGAGAAATCACCCCGGAAGAAAGCTTGCACGATTCTTCATTGCAAATGGATAAAACTGAACTTCCCGAAGATCGCAAAATCATCAAAACCATAGACCTTTCTTTGGAGACCAAAGAATTTCACGCACTTCTTGAAAAATTGGAAAAAGAGATAACAAGTCTTGGCGGTTACGTAGAAGAAAGCAACACCTACGGACTTAATCCCGATTCCGACAGCAATAGAAATGCAACCTTGATTGTCAGAATTCCTGCAGATCAGAACGACGGTTTTGAGGATTTTATTTCGAAAAACAGCGTTGTGGTTTCCCGTTCGGTTTCCACGGAAGACGTAACGCTTCAGTACGTGGATATGGAAAGCCGTATCAAAGCGCTGACCCTGGAAAAAGAAGCTTTGGAGGAGCTTTTGAAGCAAGCTGCCAACGTGGATGAAATCATCAGCATTCGCTCACAGCTGACCAACGTAATTTATGAAATTGAATCCTATGAGTCAAAGCTTCGTACTTACGATAACCTGGTTGACTACTGCACGCTGAACATCTCAATCTACGAGGTAGAACGGACTTCCGTTGTAGAAAAACAAAACATTTGGCAAGAAATCGGAACCAATCTGAAGATCAATTGCCAGAACATCGGTGAATTTTTCGTAGAGTTTTTCATTTTCACCATCAGTGCAATTCCCTATCTAATCATCCTGCTGCTTTTCTCTCTTGTCTTTGTGATGATCTTGAAACTGTCCCGAAAAAAAGTAAAGAAGCAGAAGGAAAAAAAGACGGAAATCAAACAAGAAGAAAGCAAATAAGATAGAAAAAAGACCTTTCGAATGAAAGGTCTTTTTTCATTACAAGTTATTTTTGTCGATTCCCAAAAGAAAATCATTTTTCAAAAAAGGCAGCAGGCGAAGTGCTCTTTCGCGTTCTCCATCCATCGTCCACGAAAGACAGATCAAATAGAGATAAAAATTTCTTTTTTGAGGATGCTTTGACTTTTTTTGCTTTTCTTCCAATTCCAAAACGTATTTTTTTCGATCGGAAACCGATTCGAAGCGTTTTTTCTCAAATCTGAGAAAACAATACAAATCCAGGCTATACAGAAACAGAAGTAAAAAAGCAAAGGCAAGTATGCCGAAAAAAACAGAAGTTTTCATAATTTCAATCCCTTATGAGTCAGCAAGTTCAGCAGAAACAAGCTGTCCCTTTTGATCCGCTGATTCATCGTAAAGACACATAATGGCATCTGCCACACCGCTTGTATTTTTTACGATATCCGCGTAACCGTACTGAATATTTCCGCCTGCGCCGTCAAAATCCCGCGCAAAACGAATTTGTTGGGCAATCTCCTCGCCGCCTTGCTCAAACGAGCCTGCACGATACGCCGCATGGGAAATCACAAGTTTTACGTCCGTCCCCTCAACCTGCTTACTCCACCAACGGGTCAAAGTAGAAAAGTCCGCAACGTCAAAACCTCTTTCCCAATAGATCTGCGGAGAAATATAATCGATGTAACCGCCTTTGATCCAAGCAAGTGCATCGCAGTAAAGAGTAGAATACGCCTCCAAACCGCGGGTATTGCTTCCCATAGGATCGGAGGAAGAATTTTTCCAAATGCCGAAAGGACTGATTCCGAAAGTCATATCTTTCGAAACGGACTTTACGGTATCGTAGGTAAGCTTTACCATTTTATTGACGTTTTCTCTCCGCCAATCCGACAAATCAAGATCACTTTCCGAGCCCTCGTAGGTTATGGAATCCTCGAAAACCTCACCGGAAACGGGATACGGATAAAAATAGTCGTCGTAGAGTATTCCTGCTACGTCGTAGCCCTCGCAAATCTCACGAACGCCGTCAGCAATCAGCTTCTGAACCGCCTCCGAGCCGGGATCAAAATAGAGTTTTCCTCCGTAAAAAACGGTGCAATCGGGATTGTGCTTTGCAAAATTCTCCTCCGACAAAGCATCCAGCGCTTCCTCCTTCGTATCATACTTTCCGACGGTGACGCGATAAGGATTGACCCAGGCAACCACTTTCATCTCTTTCGCCGAAGCCTGCTGAATCAAATATGCCAAAGGATCAAATGAAACATCCTTTCCCTGCTCTCCCGAAAGGTAGCGGGAGGTAGGAAAAAGCTCGGAATGATACAGAGCATCTGCCGATGGACGAACCTGAAAATAAATGGTGTCAAAACCAATTTTGTCACAATTGGTTACGATGGCATCCAGCTCTTTTTGAAGCTGTTCCTCCGAAAGCCCGGAACGAGACGGAAAATTGATATTGGAAACCGAGGCAATATATACACCACGGATTTCATCAGTTACCAAACGGTCGGCAGCCTTTTCTGTGGTCTGTGTTTCCGTGGTTTCCGCAGGCGTCTCTAAAGCAGGACGAAGTGCTTGATTAAACAAAAAATACCCTCCAATCATCACAAGAACAAGCAGAACAATCATCGAAACGACAAAAACGGGCTTCACATTTTTCTTTTCCGTTGCAGAATCCTCATTTTTCTTCATCGTCTGTTCGGAATCGTTTTCAAGGGGATTTTCGTCACGGTCTTTGAATGACTCTTGCATATCGCACCTCCTACGTTAATGTCTTTATTATAACAAAGGGAAAAGTAATTTTCAAGCAAAAAAAGTCACCTCTGCTCCAACAAATCGGAACAGAGGCGTTTTTCTTACAAAATAAATTTTTTGCGGAATCCCCCCGCGCACAAAAAGCAAAGCAAAGTTACTGCAACCGCGCAGAGGAACCACAGAAACAAAGTGATGCCCCATCCGAATTTTTCGGAAACCAGCGCGACACCGTAGGTGGAAACCGCGCTTCCCACATAAGTGCAGGAATTGATAATTCCCGAAGCGGCAGAAACGTTGCCGAAACGCTTAAAGTACGGCGGAATCATACAAACGAGCATCAGATTGACGCCGTGCATACTGCCGATCAGAACTGCGGTGAAAACCACGGAAAGAATGGGATTTGTTCCCGAAAACAGATACAGTCCCAATGCGGCAAAGGAGCCTGCCAAAGCCAAAACTCCACCGCAGCTCAAAGGATTGGTAAGCTTTTTCACATAGAGAAACGTGGCGATCTGATAGCAAAGAATGCCAAATAGCGGCATTACCACGCCCGTCAAAATGGAAACGGAATTACTCAGATCATAAGTTTGTGCAAGATACGACGGCATCCACGTGGTTACACCGTCGCGAAGAATCCCCTGAAAAACTATGGCAATCATAACGCCGATCATCAAGGGTGAAAAAAGTTTGGCAAAAGCCGCCCCGCCGCTTGTTTTCTCCTGCTTTTGAGAGACGGATGACTGTACGTCCGGCGAAAGAAAAATCCAAGCCAAAAGCATTGCGATTCCGCAAAAAGCCGATACAAAAAACACCCATTTCCATCCCTGCAACGTAATCAGCAAGGGCGCGAGCAGATAAACGAGAATCGTGCCCGTCGATCCGCCCCACGAAACTTTCGTTACGGAGGTTTTATATTCTTCCTCGGTAAGATACGCCGTCATAATTTTTACCATTGGCGGCCACATCAGAGACTGGGCAAAGCCGTTGATACACCAAACCGCCATCATAAAATAGGGATTGGGACAAAAAGGAATCAAAAGATTCATAACCACCGTAGTGGAAAAGCCGATGGCAACCAACTTTTTCGGGGAAATCAGATCTCCTAAAAAGCCGCTGATAATCTGCCCGATACCATAAGTGATAAAGCTGCCCGTCAAGGACAGGGACAAGAGGCTCCGGGAAAATCCCGTGGAACTGACCATTTCCAATATTACCGCACCAAAATTGATACGGGTCAGATAACTGACCATATACGCCGCGGCAAAAAGAACGGTCAGACAATTGCGCTTTGAACAAGTTTTCAAAATCATACACACCCACCTTTTTTCGCCAAAAGCATATCACAAAAAAGCCGCGTCTGTCAAGAAAATTCAAGGAAAAACGAAAGAAAAGAACCTAGCCAACCTTGACTTTGATAACAAAGAAGTGTATAATAATAAGATATAGAAAAGTATAGAAAAATGGCACGTTCGGGAGTTCATTTATGAAAAAAATCGATCAAACCGTATGGACGGAAACAAGATACATCGCTCTTGTAACACTCCTTCTGCAAATTTTTATGCAAGCGATTTTTTTGATTGCGGGAAAGTGGTCCGTCTCGGTATTGCTTGGTGGAATTTGGGGCTGGACTGTAGCCCTTGGAAATTTCTTTTTGATGTGTCTTGCGGTGCAAAAAGCCGTATCCCGGGATGAAAAGGATGCCAAAAGCACGCTTCAGCTTTCCCAGAATTTGCGTTTGTTGGGAATGTTTTTATTGGCATTGGCGGCGTATCTGATTCCCTTTTTGGATACGGTAGCGGCAATTCTCCCCTATCTCTTTCCGCGAATCGCCATTTCACTCAGCCCGATTTTAAGAAAACAACAATAAGTATTTTAGGAGGTGACGGAATTGAACAGAAGCAAAAAATTCCTATTCACCGATCTGCTTTATATCGCCGGTATGTGCATACCTCTCATTGCGGGGCTCGTCATTAAAATTTTAACCGAACCACCGCGGGACGGCATCAGCATCGCAGGTGCAGGCATTTATTTTTCCTTTGATTTTCCCATTCAGGATCTTATGATTACCGAGGCTTTGGTCAATTCCTGGCTGGTGATCCTATCCGTTTTCTTCTTTTGCCTGTATATGTGTCACGGTCTGACCGAGGAGTGCAGTACCCGAAGGCAACACGTTGCCGAGTGGATCGTAGAAACGGTGGATCGGTTGGTGGTAGACAATATGGGTCCGTTTTTCAGCGGATACTCTGCCTTTATCATTGCCATTCTCGCACTCTCTGCCCTTTCAAGTCTTCTCTCGCTTTTGGGACTGTTCCCACCCACGTCGGATATCAACGTGGTGGGCGGATGGGCAATTTTGGTATTTATACTCATCACTCACTACAAGCTCAAGGGCGGTCTTCTCAATTATCTGAAAAGCTTTACGGAACCGATTTTCGTTATGGCACCCTTAAACGTGCTGGGCGAGATCGCAACGCCCGTTTCCATGGCTTTCCGTCATTACGGTAACGTTCTTTCCGGCTCGGTTATTGCAGTATTGATCGGGACGGCTCTCACAGCCCTGTCCAATTTGGTTTTGGGCTGGTTGCCCGGATTTTTGGGAGATATTCCCTTTCTTCGAATCGGACTTCCCGCGGTACTTTCCGTTTACTTTGACGTATTCAGTGGATGTATGCAGGCTTACATATTCGCCATGCTGACTATGCTGAACGTTTCGGGAGCATTCCCTTGGGAAGCCTACGAAAAGAAAAAAGAGAAAAAACGCAAAAAAGAACTCAAAAAACAAACATTATAAATTTTTGGAGGTAATTTATTATGGAACTCGCAATCGGTATTATTTTGGGATGCTGTGCATTGGGCGCAGGACTTTGTATGGGTCTCGGAGCACTTGGCCCCGGTATTGGTGAAGGTAATGCAGTATCGAAGGCTTGTGAAGCCATCGGACGTCAGCCCGAAAGCAAAGGCGCCGTTACTTCTACCATGATCATGGGTTGTGCCATCGCAGAAACCACCGGTATTTACTCTTTGGTTATCGCCATTTTGCTGATCTTCGTTGCCCCCAACATTCTGATCAACATTTTGGTAAATGCAATCAAGTCTCTGTAAGGTATCGTCGGAGCGAATATGCAAAATCTTGACGTAATCTCCGTCAATCTGTGGACCATCCTGATATCTTTGGCAAACCTTTTGATTTTGTTTTTCATTATCAAAAAGTTTTTGTATCAGCCTGTAAAGAAGATGCTGGATTCCCGCAAGAAAACCATTGACGGACAGTATCAGCGTGCGAAAGAAGCGGAGGAATCCGCCCTTTTGCAAAAGAAAGAATACGAAGAAAAACTTTCGGGAGCACAAAAAAAAGCCGATCAGATTTTAAACACAGCCGTTCAGAACGCAAAGGAACGGGAAAAAGAACTTCTGACCGAAGCAAAATCCGAAGCGGACCGAATTCTTCGTCGTGCAGAGGAAAACGCTGCACTGGAAATGAAAAAAGCAGAAGACACCATCAAAATGGAAATCGTGGAAGTTTCTGCAAAAATTTCCGAAAAGATCCTCGGCAGAGAGCTTTCCGACAAGGATCACTCATCGTTAATTGACGATTTCATCAACGAAATGGATAAAGACAATGGTAAATGCTAAAAGTGAATACGGCTTTTCCCTGTTCTGTCTGGCGCGGGAGCAAAAGCGGATTGACGACTATGCAGAATGTCTTTTGCAGGTAGAAAAAGCGGTTTCGGAAAATCCCGACTGGCTTTCTCTGCTTCGTTCTCCCGCCATTCCCCTTGGAGAGCGACTTGGACTGATTGATAAAGTTTTTCACGATCTTGCCGTAAAAGAGGTACTGAATCTATTAAAGCTCCTTTGCGAAAAGGGACAAATTCAAATTCTGCCCGAATGCATCGCAGAATTTTGCCTTTTGGTGCAGGAATGGAAAAAACATATCCCTGCAGAGGTACGTTTTGCTTTTCCCTTGACGGACGAGCAAAAAGAAAAGCTTGTGAAAAAAATCGAAAAAATGACGGGTAAAATACCTGAAATGACGTATATTGAAGATCCCTCCCTCATCGGAGGAATCCGCGTAAAAATCGAAGACGCCGTATTGGACGGAAGTGTTTCCGCGAATTTAGGCGCTTTGAAGGAAGTGATTAAAGGATGAATCGCACCGAAGAAATCAGTAGTATTATTAAAGCTCAAATTGAGCATTATGAATCGAAAACGCAAATGACCGAAACCGGCAGAGTCATTCTGGTCGGCGACGGAATTGCACGGGTTTTTGGCATCGGAAACTGTATGGCAAACGAGCTTCTTGAATTTGAGGGCGGCTCTTTCGGCGTTGCTCAGAATCTGGAAGAAGAAACGGTTTCGGTTGCCATTTTGTCCAACCAAAACAACATTCGAGAAGGTACGGAGGTTCGAAGAACGGGAAAGGTTTTGAGCGTTCCCGTGGGAGAACAATTTTTGGGAAGAATCGTCAACGCGCTTGGCGAACCCATTGACGGAAAAGGTGCCATTGAGTCATCGGACACCCGCCCCATCGAATCGGAAGCACCCGGCATTATCGAACGAAAAAGTGTTTGCGTTCCGCTGCAAACGGGTATCAAAGCCATTGACAGTATGATTCCCATCGGCAGAGGTCAGCGTGAATTGATCATCGGAGACAGACAAACCGGTAAAACGGAAATTGCCATTGACACCATTATCAACCAAAAAAACAGCGGTGTGCTTTGCGTATACGTTGCCATCGGTCAGAAAAACTCTACCGTTGCACAAATCGCAGAACAATTGCGGAAAAGCGGTGCTATGGATTACACCATCATCGTTGCCGCTTCTGCATCGGAAAGCGCGCCCTTGCAGTACATCGCGCCTTACAGCGGATGTGCCATGGCGGAATATTTCCGCGAGCAAGGCAAAGACGTGCTCATCGTTTACGACGATTTGAGTAAGCACGCGGTAGCCTACCGCGCCCTTTCCCTTTTGATTCGCAGACCTCCGGGCAGAGAGGCTTATCCCGGTGACGTATTCTATCTGCACTCCCGACTGCTTGAGCGCGCAGCCTGTGTGGACGAAGCTTACGGCGGCGGTTCCATTACCGCACTGCCTTTGATCGAAACCCAGGCAGGTGACGTATCTGCATACATCCCTACCAACGTAATCTCCATTACTGACGGACAGATCTTTTTGGAAACGGAATTATTCCACGCGGGAATTATGCCTGCAATCAACCCCGGTATCTCCGTTAGCCGTGTAGGCGGTTCTGCACAGCTCAAGGGTATGAAAAAGGTTTCCGGTGAACTCAAACTTTTGTATTCCCAATATCGCGAACTTCAGGCTTTCACACAATTCGGAAGTGATTTGGATGCCGATACCAAGGCAAGACTTGCTTTGGGCGAAAGAATCGTGGAGGTTCTCAAGCAGGGACGCAACGCCCCCGTGCGCGTGGGATGCCAGGTTGCCATCGT
The DNA here is from genome assembly GCA_045657125.1 of Eubacteriales bacterium. Lineage (GTDB taxonomy): Bacteria > Bacillota > Clostridia > Oscillospirales > SIG627 > RGIG5579. The sequence continues at coordinate 13,768 of JAZOSM010000049.1, read as the reverse complement.
TTATGCCGTTACCAAGGGATATTTGGATCAAATCGCGGTAAAAGACGTAAAGAATTACGAAGAAAAGCTCTATTCTCTTTTGGAAAACAAACACAAAGATTGGCTTGAGCGAATCGAAAAAGGACTTTTCGAGGATGCGGAAATCGAAGATTTGAAAGCCATTCTCGAAACCATGAAGGCTTGATTCTATGGCAGGAAACACGAAAATTCTGCGACAGCGGATCAAAAGCGTTAACTCGACCCTTCAATTGACCAAAGCTATGGGTTTGGTAGCAGGCTCGAAAATCCGCCGCGCAAACGAAGGTATGCAAAAGGCACGGCAATACGCTTCTGCCCTTGAAAATGCAATTTCTTCTCTTTGCTGTGATATGGAAGCTCAGCGCAGTCCCTATATGGCCAAGCGCAATTCCAACCGCACAAAGCTCATTGTAATTGCAGGAGATCGCGGTCTGGCAGGAGGATACAATGCAAACGTTTTCCGTCTGTGCCGCAATTTTACCGATGCGCAGATCATCCCGATCGGTAAAAGAAGCTGTGATCGCGTCGGTGCTGAGCCCATTTCTTCGGAGCGCTTCTCCTTTGAGGATGCATCCCGCCTTGCCGAAACTCTTTGCAAAGAATTTTGCGAGGGGACTTACGACCGTTTGGGCGTAGTTTTTACCGAATATCAATCGGTGATGCAGTCCGAAGCAAAGGTGAAATGGCTTCTGCCACTTGAAAAAAATACAGACTTGTGCTCTGTTACCACCATATTTGAACCCAACTGTCTTGTGGTTCTCGAAAATGCGGTAAAGGAATACGTAAGCGGTATGATCTGTGCTTTGGCAAGAGAAAGTTTTGCCTGTGAAGTGTCGGCAAGAAGAAACGCCATGGATTCTGCAGAAAAGAACGCTACGCAAATGATCGACAATCTAAGTTTGCAATACAATCGCGCAAGACAAGGCGCGATTACACAAGAAATTACGGAAATTGTTGCCGGCAGCGGAGGTAACACAATATGACAACCAATCAAACAAACGGAAAAGTCATACAGGTAATGGGACCTGTAGTTGACGTAAAATTTCAGGAAGGCCAGCTTCCCGAAATTCTCTATGCATTAAGCATTCCCATGAGCGAACGCACCTTGACCGTAGAGGTTGCACAGCACATCGGTGACAACGTTGCCCGGTGTATCGCGATGGCATCTACAGACGGTCTTCAAAGAGGAACCGACGTAATCAATACGGGCTCTCCCATTCGCGTTCCCGTAGGAAAAGAAACACTGGGACGTATTTTCAACGTTTTGGGTGATGCGGTAGATAACGTTCCCTCCCCCGAAACTGAAGAAAAATGGAGTATCCATCGCGCCGCGCCCTGCTTTGCAGATCTGACCACAAGCTCCGAGATCTTTGAAACGGGCATCAAGGTTATCGATTTGATCTGCCCTTATTCCAAAGGCGGTAAAATCGGTCTGTTCGGCGGTGCAGGTGTAGGAAAAACCGTTTTGATCATGGAATTGATCAACAACATCGCAAAGGAACACGGCGGTATTTCCGTATTTTCCGGCGTTGGCGAGCGCACCCGTGAAGGCAACGATTTATACAATGAAATGAAGCAAAGCGGCGTTCTTCAGAACACGGCTTTGGTTTACGGACAGATGAACGAGCCGCCCGGAGCAAGAATGCGCGTTGCACTTTCCGGATTGACGATGGCAGAATACTTCCGTGACCGTCAGGGGCAAGACGTACTGCTGTTTATCGACAACATCTTCCGTTTTACTCAGGCAGGCAGTGAAGTATCCGCACTGCTTGGAAGAATGCCTTCCGCCGTAGGTTATCAGCCTACCTTGGCAACGGAAATGGGCGCCCTTCAGGAACGAATCACTTCTACGAAGAAAGGTTCCATCACCTCCATTCAAGCCGTTTACGTGCCTGCGGATGACTTGACCGACCCTGCTCCCGCAACCACGTTTACCCATTTGGATGCAACTACGGTTCTTTCCCGAAGCATTGCTTCTCAAGGTATTTATCCTGCGGTTGATCCTTTGGAATCCTCCAGCCGTATCCTCTCTCCCGACGTTGTAGGTGAAGAACACTATCGCGTTGCAAAAGAGGTACAGCGCATTCTCCAGCGTTATAACGAACTGATGGACATCATCGCCATTATGGGTATGGATGAGCTTTCAGATGAAGATAAGGTTCTGGTAAGCAGAGCAAGAAAGATTCAACGCTTCCTTTCCCAGCCCTTTGACGTATCCGAAAAATTCACGGGTATTCCCGGCACCTACGTTACCACCGCAGAGACCGTTCGTGGTTTCAAGGAAATTATCGAAGGCAAGCACGACGATTTGCCCGAATCCGCTTTCCTTTACGTGGGAACCATTGACGAAGCCGTAGAAAAAGCGAAGAAGGTGGCTCAATGACACCTTTCCGCTTAATCATTTCTTCTCCCGACGGAAACAAATTTGACGGCGATGCCGTTCAATTGACCGTGCGCGGAACGGAAGGTGAACTTGCTATACTGGCAGGTCACGTCCCTTTCGTCACCTCTGTAATCAAGGGGAAATGCGACGTATGGACCGATGAAGACACCAAAAAGGAGGCTTTCTCCGACGGAGGAATCCTGTGTGTTTCCAAGGACGGCGCCACGTTTATTTCCGGCTCTTTTCGCTTTTTATAAGAAATTGACGGAGCAGACTAATCTGCTCCGTCTTACTATGAGGTAATATGTTTATTAAAAAAATGCTTCGGGATAAAGAATTTCTTTCCTTGCTTCTGACACTTGCCATCCCGATTGCTCTGCAAAATCTTCTTTCAAGCTCCCTTGCCATCATTGATAATTTGATGATCGGAAGGCTGGGCGATATTGCGGTAGGCGCGGTGGGTGTTTCCGCGCAGATTGCACAGCTGATCAATATTTCCCTGTTTGGAATCACCTCGGGCGGCACCATTTTCGCCGCACAATATTGGGGCAAAAAGGATGCAGACGGCATTCGCAGAACTTACGGTTTGGTAATGCTCTGCTGTGCAACGGTTTCCCTTTTGGCTTCGGTTTTGATCTCCACGTTTCCTCAAGTGGTTTTGGGATTTTATACCAATTCTCAAGCCATTATTGAAGAAGGAACAAAGTATCTGCGTATTGCCGCATTTTCCTACGTGGGAATTGCAATAAACCTTGGCTTTTGCACCATTTTGCGATCAACGGAGCAAGTACGCTTACCCGTTATTTCCAATTTGATTTCCGTTTTTGTTAATATCTTTTTCAATGCGGTACTGATTTTCGGTTATTTGGGATTTCCCAAGCTTGGCATCCAAGGTGCCGCAATTGCAACGGTCATTGCATCGCTGATCAATCCCGTATTCGTTTTTCTGGTTTCTTTTTGCAAAAAAAATATCCTACGAGCATCCCTTAAGCAGATGTTTCATTTTCCTAAAGGCTTCGTTTCAAAATTTTTCTCCGTTTCATTACCTGTCTTTTGTAATGAGGCAATGTGGGCAATGGGTGTTGCGGGAATTAATATGGTTTACGGAAGAATGGGTGAAAGCAACATTGCCGCGCTGACCGTAACCCGAACGGTTGAAAATCTCGCTTTCGTTCTTATCATCGGAATTTGCAATGCTTGCGGTGTTATGATCGGAAAGACCATCGGCAAGGAAGATTTTGATACTGCTCACGTCTACGCAAAGAGATTTACTCTGATCGTTCCTGCGGCGTGTCTTGTCATCGGCGGCTCTATCATTGCGTTGCGAGGCTCGATCCTTTCTCTCTTTTCCCTGTCCCCCGAGGCAAAATTTGCCGCGATGTTTATGCTATTGGTGTTTGGTATGGAAATGCCTTTGAGAAACATTCCTTTCATTTCCATCGTAGGTATTTTTCGTGCAGGCGGTGACACCCGAAAAGGAATGCTCTTTGACATATCCTTTTTGTGGTGCTTGGCTCTCCCCTGCGCAATCCTTTTAGGACTTGTTTTTAAATGGGAATTTCTCACGGTTTATCCCATCGTTCTTTTGATCGAGGATATTCCGAAAACCTTTTTCTGCATCCGACACACCCTATCAGGCAAATGGATGCGCTCTGTAACCTGATGCAAAAAGTGCTGCGACATTCGTCGCAGCACTTTTAATTTTCTTACAGTTCCATTTTGTCAATCATGCGAAGGGACGCGGCTTCAAGAGATTCCGTGCAGTTGGGACCGAAACGGGTATAGTCTCTCTCATAGCCCGCACCGTCAAAGGCGCGGCGTGTGGGGAAATATCCTTCACTACCATTGGTTCGGCAGGAACAAAACGTTGCTGCCATTTTGCTTCCCTTTTTGATGTTCATACCGGTTTCGCAGAAAGGCTCACCGGGGAAACCGATAAAGCAAAGAGAACCCACCTGAAGCGCAAACAAGGTTACGCTAAAGTCACCCTCGTGCTTCATATTGCTCAAAATACGGTTCGCTTTCTTCAGGGACATTTTATGAGCGCGAAGTTCATCGGGAAGATCTGCCTCTCGCAACACCTTGCAATCGACAATGGCGCGGGCAATTGGTTCTTCCCAGGGCTCGTGGGGATTTTTCTCAAAGGAAGCAACCTCGGAAAAGCCTGCAATCTTTCCTGCGGGAATTTCCACGGCGTTGTCGTAAACCTTCAGTGCTTCTCCCGCAACCTTTCTTGCCATACGCTTTGCAAACTCAACACGGGTGATCGTGGGCTTGGGAGCAAAGCAATTAAAGTGGTTGGAGTCGCCGCTAAAGCCGTTGATCATAACAACCTCGGAATTACCGCCCAAAGCACCTTTCAATGCTTCTACCGTGTATCCAGGCCAGTCGGGAGAATAGAGCGTACCACTGATTACGTCGGGGTGAGTACTGAAGTTCACAAGGACGATTTCCTTGCCTCCTTCTCTTTCAATACGAACCAGCTGAAGCATCGGATCCTGAATTCCGTCATACTCCTGAATATCGGGATTGAGAAAACCGGGGTTGGTACGAAGTGAGCCGTCTTTCATCTTAAAGCGGCGGATAAATCCAACGTCGTGCACCTCACCGCGAGCAAGCTTCATAGCGGCGGGTTTTAAGTCTTCAAAGGCAAACTGTGCGGTATCACAGAAAAGGCTGATCATTCTTCCGTGATAGAAGCCCCAGGTCTTATCCGCGGGATTTCCACCCAAATACATCGCCGTATGGCAATGGGTACAAGCAATATAAACTGCATTGGGATCCAGCCCGCAACGCTCGGCTACGGCATTCTGAATAACACGGGAGCCTTCGGTAGTAATACCAAGGGCATCGCAATTAAAGAGAATACCTTTATTTTCACCGTCGGAAAATGCAACGGCATAAACGTAAAGATCGTCTAAGATGCCTGTAGAGAGACGGGGCACTGCTCCGTGACCGGGGATATGCATTCCCATAGGCGGGTTATTCTTACTTCTGGCATAGCCTACGTATAGCTTCTTTTCTTCCATTTTAGTTCTCCCTTATTCTTGTTCGTTCAGATGATTTAAAATTTCAATAGCCGTCTCGGCAAGTTTTTCGGTGCAGTTGGGTCCGTAAGGCGTGAACTCTCTCTCATAGCCTGCACCTTCAAACGCGCGTCTGGTGGGGAAATAACCGTAAGAACCGTTGGTACAGCAGGAACAAATCGTCATTTCCTTGGGGCTGTTTTCCTTAATTACCATACCGGGCTCGGAGAAGGGTTCTCCGGGAATACCGACGAAGGCAAGACTTCCGATCTGCAAACCGTAAACGGGAACTTTGAAATCGCCCTCGTGCTTTAAGTTATTCAAAACGCGATTTGCCTTTTTAATGGAAATTTTATAAGCGCGAAGCTCATCAGGCAGTTCTTTCTCCGATCTTGCTTTACTGGCAACGATTTGGCGGCAAATCGGAACTTCCCATTCTTCATAATCGTTCTTCTCAAGACTTGCAATAGCAGAATATCCCGCAACCTTTCCTGCGGAAATTTCAGTGGCGTCATCGTAAATCTTCATAGCCTCGCCTGCAACCTTTCGCGCCATACGCTTGGAAAATTCAAGGTTGGTGCAGGAATGCTTGGGATGGAATCTATCACAATGGTTCACGTCACCACAGAAGCCGTTGATCATAACGACTTCACTCGTTCCGCCCAAAGCACCTTTCATAATGGAAACAGTATAACCGGGCCAGTCGGGAGTATACTTGGTATTACCCACTACGTCGGGATGGGTACCGAAGTTGATCAGAACGATCTCCTTACCGCCTTCCCGTTCAAAACGCACCAGCTGCATTGATTCATCCATCACACCGTCAGGTCTGACAATATCGGGATCTGCCCACTTGGGATTGGTTTTCATGGTTCCGTCTTTCATCAAAAAGCGGCGAATATATCCCACACCCTGCACCGAACCGCGGGAGGCTTTTATCACGGCAGGCTTCAAATCCTCTACGGCAAACTGAGCTACGTCACAAAAAAGATTATCCAAATAACTAAAATAGGACATAGAGGGTTCTGTTTCGCCGTCAATATATTTGGCCCCGCCGATGGTCATGGCAGTGTGGCAATGGGTACAAGCAATCAACACGTGATCCACGGGAATCCCCAAACGCTCTGCGATTTTGGGGCGCATACGGTTCGCACCTACATTGTTGATAAAAAGCGCGTCGCACTCAAAGAAAACTGCTTTGTTTTCACCGTCGGAAAATGCAACGGCACGAATGTAAAGATCATCAATTACACCCGTAGACATACGGGGCACGTAGCCGTGACCCGGGATATGAATTCCCAAAGGCGGGGTAAAAACCGAATCGGCATAACCTACGAAAAATTTTGAATCCTGCATGTCAAATCTCCTTTAACTTTTAGTTCTCCTGATTCATCTTATCAAGAATTTCTACTGTAGCATCCGTCAGCTTTTCAGAGCAATTCGGACCGAGAGAGGTGTATTCCCTCTCGTAGCCTGCGCCCTCATAAGCACGTCTCGTGGGGAAATATCCGTAGCTTCCGTTGGCACGGCAGCAGCACATAGTCATTTCCTTGCAGCTTCTTTCCTTTACGTTCATACCCGTTTCGGAGAAAGGCTCTCCGGGGAAGCCGACGAAAGCAAGACCGCCTACCTGAATTGCGTATACGGGAATCAGATAATCGCCCTCGTGGTCCAGGTTTTTCAAGATTCTCTGCGCCTTCTTGATGGTAATCTTATGGGCACGAAGTTCATCGGGAAGCTCTTTTTCGGTTTTTGCTTTGGTTGCTACGATTTCACGGGCAATGGGTACTTCCCAATCTTCGTGGGGATTCTTTTCTACGGAAGCGATTTGTGAAAGTCCTGCAATCTTGCCTACGGGCATTTCGACGGCATCGTCGTAAACCTTTAACGCTTCGCCTGCGATTTTTCTAGCCATACCCTTTGCAAAATCCAGCGTCGGAATGGTGGGTTTGGGCTTGAAGCGATTGCAGTGGTTGGAGTCACCGCCGAAACCGTTGAGCATTACAACCTCGCTGTTTCCGCCAAGGGCACCTTTCAAAAACTGAACCACGTAGCCGGGCCAGTCGGGAGAATACAGAGTTCCTCCGACAACGTCGGGATGGGTACCGAAATTCACAAGAACAACTTCCTTGCCGCCCTCTCTTTCAAAACGAACCAACTGAAGGGATTCGTCCTGAACACCGTCGGGACGGACAATGTCGGCGCGCATATATCCGGGATTGGTCTTATATGTACCGTCTGCCAAAAGATAGCGGCGAATAAAACCAACGCCCTGAACCGAACCGCGAGCGCCTTTCATAGTGGCGGGCTTTAAATCTTCCATAGCAAACTGTGCAAGATCCGCCAGAATGCTTTCCTGCATTCCGTAATAAGATCCGTAAGGCTCTTCCGACGCGCGGCTACCGCCTAACCAGCAAGCAGTGTGGCAATGGGTGGTAGCAATCATAATATGATCGACGGGAATTCCCACGCGATCAGAAATTTTCTGACGGATTCGAGTTCCTCCGTCAGAGCGAACACCCAAAGCATCACAGTTAAAGAGAATTGCTTTGTTTTCACCATCGGAAAACGCAACGGCATACGCATAGATATCGTCAATGATACCCGTAGAAAGGCGAGGCACGAAGCCGTGACCCGGAACGTTACATCCAATGGGGGGGGTAATCTTTTGTGCGGCGTAACCGACGTAAAGTTTCTTTTCTTCCATAACTATCTCCTTTTTGATCAAGCATCTTGATGCATTTTTTCTAAAATTTCAACGGCAGTATCGGCAATAATCTCGGAACAGTTGGGACCATAGGCTGAATAATCTCTTTCATAGCCAGCGCCCTCATAAGCACGTCTCGTGGGAAAATAGCCATAACTTCCATTGGTACGACAGCAACAAATCGTCATTTCCTTTGGGCTTCTTTCTTTTATGATCATACCCGTTTCGGAGAAAGGCTCTCCGGGAATACCGACGAAGGCAAGAGATCCGATCTGCAAACCGTAAACGGGGATCAGATAATCTCCCTCGTGTTTGATGTTATTCAGGATGCGATAAGCTTTATTTATAATCATCTTATGTGCCTGAAGCTCCTCAGGAAGCTCTTTAAAAGACAACGCCTTGCTTGCAACGATTTGCTCCGCAATCGGAACCTCCCATTCCTCGTGGGTGTTTTTTTCCACAGAGGCAATTCGGGAAAGGCCTGTGATTTTACCAAGGGGCATTTTCACAGCGGTATCGTAAACCTTCATCGCTTCGCCCGCAATCTTACGAGCCATACGCTTGGCATAATCCAAATTGCTGCAGGTGGGCTTCGGCTTGAATACGTTAAAGTGATTGGAATCACCGCTGAAGCCGTTCAGCATAACCACCTCGGCAGTATCGCAGAGGGCACCCTTGAGAAACCGAACCACGTAGCCGGGCCAGTCGGCACTATACAAATTTCCGCTTACAACATCGGGGTGGGTACCGAAGTTTACCAAAACAATTTCCTTGCCCCCTTCTCTTTCAAAGCGGACAAGCTGGACAGATTCATCCTGAATTCCATCGGGACAAACTACGTCAGGATTTCCTCTGCCGGGATTGGTACGAAGACTTCCGTCCTTCATCCGATAGCGGCGAATAAATCCAACTCCTTGAACCGAACCCCGTGCGCTTTTCATGGTGGCGGGCTTTAAATCCTCCATAGCAAACTGTGCAAGATCGCAAAGCAAGCTATCTTGTCTGCCGTAATAAGATCCATAGGGCTCATCCACGGCAAGATTGCCGCCGAGCATAGCGGCAGTATGGCTATGGGTACAGGCGATCATAACGTTTTCCACGGGGATGCCTACTCGCTCCCCTACCTTTTTACGAATACGGTCGCTTCCTTCGGAAAACACCCCCAGCATATCGCAATTAAAAAGAACTGCTTTGTTTTCACCGTCGGAAAATGCCACGGCATACACGTAAAGATCATCAATTACACCAAGGGAAGGACGGGGAGAGCTTCCGTAACCCGGCAAATTATTTCCAAGGGGAGGAGTAATTTTCCCTGCAGCGTAGCCGACGTAGAGTTTCTTTTCTTCCAAAAAAGCCTCCTTGTTTTATATCTGCTTTAAATTATGATTTTAATTATCCGCCTGATCAACCGATCCCTTTTCTCTGTGACGGTACATTGCTAAAATAATGGAACCCATCGTCAGAAGATCACCGATGGCAGAGCCGTAAGCCTGACTCATAAAATTATAGAAAAACCAAAACGGTGAGCCTGCCAGAGAAACGCGGCGAATGAGCTTTTCACTATTAAGCCAAAAAGCGCCTGTATGCAACATAACACCCGTCAAGGAAAAAAGATCAAGCCAACTTTTGTTCGCGATGGCAATGGCGATTCCCGTTCCGAAAATCAAAAGGTTTACGGAAATGATTACCGCTTTCAAATGCTTTTTTACAAAGCCAGTATCCTTTTCACTTGCCACAACGGAAGCAATGGCGCCCAAAACGTCCAAAACGGCCCCTGAAAACGCCCCCAAAAGCAGGTACTGCAAAATATAAAGGCAACGGGAAATTACGTTTAAAAGGATAATATTGTCTCTCTTTTTCTGCTGGTAACTGAGCAAAAAGGCTGCTACACCCGCCCAACCAATCAAAAACGGAACAATCTTCATAAATCCCCTTTCAAATACTTAACGAATTCTTACCTTCGCCACGATCTTTTTCACAAAAACAGCGTTCTTATCGGGAGAAATGCCCGGCTTATGAATATCATCGGGGAAAAAGATGGCGTAGTCCCCTGCGGAAAGTGCAAGATGAGTAGTTTTCTCTGTTGCGGTGAAAAAGGCACAATCCTTTTCGGGGTCGTACTCGGTGGCAGAAACCATACGCTTTACGTCGCAAACCTCCATGGCTTCACTACCCGAAACAATGTACTGAATATCGATGTAATTTTTGTGTCCCTCGAATTTGCGTTCGTTGGCGGGACGGGTCTCGTATTCCTGAACAGAGAACCAAAGCTCGCCTTTTTCCAAATCCGTCGTATCGGAAAGATCGTATTTGCCTACGGGAAGATCATTTTTCACAGCTTCTTCAATAAATGCAAAAGCGGCGGCGAAATTTTTGTGGCAATCTCGGTACAGTCCGTGGTTTTCCATTTTATCAAGTATCATAGTATACCTCCTGATTATTGGGTAATCTGTATGGGTGTAAATCCTTTTTCCGTCCAAAGAGCTTCCTCTACAAAGAAAGAAACCGCTTCGAATAATTTTTCCTCATCGGGCGCGGCAATGACCCATCCGATGGGGTCCTGCATAAAGTTGAGAAAGCCCTTTTCCCCGATCAATTCGGGATCGATGCGAAGATTGATCATCACACCGTCGGAAGCGGTGGGCAAAGGCAAATGGGCGTGAATGCAATCGTAGAGCAGTGCGCCTGCTTTTACGTAACCGTTGTCGCAGATACGAATTGCGCGAATCTCTTTCTTATAATTTCCTTTGAAATAACGACGAATGTTGATCTGCTCCTTGCGGTCTGCGGGATTGTGATAAATCCATTCTTTCGGAGCAAGGGTTTCGGCAGAGCCTACCGTATAAGGGAACGTTATAACCTTGGTTCCGTCTCCCCAACCAAAATACTCCGAGACGTTTGCGCGCAGATAATTATTTTCATTTGCCTGACGGACGGGGGTATCACTATGAACCGTCTGAAGCAGTGTTTTCACCTTGCAGTAATCGGTAAAGCGGTCCATGGTATTAAAGCCGTGATGCATCAAGGTCATCAATTCCATATTCAAATATTCCGCAGTATAATTTTCCATCAAGGCAGTCATACAGCCTCTTTCACCGTCGCCGCACAAAAGGCACTTCTGCCCTTCCGCACGGAGCATAAACCAGGTAGAGCTTTCATTGATATCCCCGGTAGCAATATCGCGGGGAAGCTGTTCCTGTGTGTGAACCACTTCAACGACGACGTCGCAGAAGTAATATTTCTGTCCTGTTTGAGGACGGTAAAAAGCAGTCGGTTCGCCCTCTGCATTTTTCATACCCTTAACAGCGCGGAGAATGTTTGCCGTATCCGTACGGGTATTCTGCGCCTTGCGATACATTTCGTCACCGCAAATACTGTAATATACGCCCTCCACGGCAATCCGTTTCGCTTTATCTCCCGAAATCTCACAGATGCATCCGCAGTGGTCACCGTGTGCGTGAGAAATCAGCCACGCTTCAATTACAGGCTTTTCGCCCTCGGGAACAAGGGATTCCAGATAGTCCAGTAAGTACAGGGCGTCACCGCGCTGACCGCCGTCGGAAAGAAGAAAATGTCCGTTTTTCAACTGAATCACAAAACTGTTTCCAAACCACCAAAGCTCAACCATATGGAGCTTGGTTTTCGCATCGGGCAAACACTCTGTGATCGAAGCGTTTTCGGGTAACATACGAGGAGATATGCTTTTACCGAAGGCAAGGGAAACAAAAATCTTTCCCGATTTTGCAAGAAACAGCACGGTTACCTGCCAAAGTGTCTTTGTATAGGTGGCAGTAAACACCGTACCGCCAATTCCGTCACCGTTATCGGAATATTTTTCAAAGCCTTCCTGCTCAAGTGCGGAAAGATACTGCAAATAATCCTCTACGGTGGCACCAAGAAACTGCGAAACGTAAGTGCCGTCGCCAAAATCTTCCATAGGAACGGAAGTCAGATGTGCACCGTCCAAGGTGGGAATGTAAGGAATCAAACCTTCTTTGAACATAAAAGCGCCTCCCAACGATCAATCTGGTTTTATTATATCACCCTTAATTCGCCAAAACAAGCAAATACGAAAAAATTCCGCCAAAACGGCGGAATTTTTATTGTTTTAATATTTTGCAAGTTCGTCTTTGATGGCTTCTCTGAAAAATTCGGCGTAAATATCGTAGCCTTCCTGGTTGAAATGAATCTTATCCTCCACGAAAATGTCCTTGCGTGCAAGAGGCTCGTAGTCAAATGCATTCAAATAGAAGCAACGGTCAGTTTCCTCGCAGAATGCCTTCATCAATCCGTTTGCATGATTGCAACGGGCAAGGGATTCCTCTGTTTCTTCATAGGGTCTTCTGCAACCCAAAAGATACACATTGGCATTGGGGAAATCCGTGAGGGTATACATCACCACACGCTGAGCCAATTCCCAAACTTCTTCCACGGAATAGCCAAAGCCGCGGTAATTTCCAAAAGGATAGTATACCAGTGCTCTGGGTTCCAGAGGGCGCACCATACGGGGATAGTAATAGAGCTGATGCTCGGCGTTGCTGGAGCCAAAGCCTCGGTTAATACAGCACTCTGCACCACTTGCACCGAGAACCTCAGTGCGCAAAGGTCTGTGTTTCCACTTTTCGCTCCAACGGGTAAAATTGGAGGGACCGTAAAATACGATCTGATCCTTGATGATCGGTTCTTCCTCGTAACGGCAAACTGCCTTCTCCATGGAGGATTTCCACTTTTCAATGTACTGCAAACCAACTCTTACGGGCATTTTTTCTACCTACCTTTTTTATTTTTTATAGAAATTGGGTGCAATTTCCATAACACACTCTTTTGCAATTTGAATCTCGTCAGCCGATACGGGAACGTCAAAATCCGCGAAGGTATTGTTCATTACGTCGCGTCCTTTAAGAACGGCATACCAAGTCAAGCCGAGGGCGTATCTTCCGATTCCCAAATCTGCGTGGTGCATATCGCGATGTACGGTCTTTACGCCTTTTGCCAGCATCGCCTGAAAAACGTCACCGGAGGGAAGAATCAAATCTGCGTCAATGTCCTTTGCCGCCTGTTCGGTGGCAGATACGATGTTCTCAAACATCTCACGGTGGGAACCGTAGCCGAACAAATCCTTCAGTCTTGGACTTTCCTGCTGATATGCCCAAGTGCGATGGAAGGCAATTTTTGCCTTTGGCATACAGGTACGAACGTATTCTGCAATTTTATTCAAATAAGGCTGATAGGTTTGATAGCGGGGCGAAGCGGGACTTGCCTGCTGCAAGGTAATAACATCCCAATTTCGGTTGAGCAGCGCCTCCTTGATGGAAACGGGAAAGCCTGTAGGCACACCGTTTGCATCCAAAGTGTACGCGCGTTCTTCGCTGAGCATATTGCGGTAATGGGTTGCCAAAGAGCACCCGCCGATATACAAATTAAAAGAATTCAATACCACGCCATCGGCGCGGGCAATGCGATGTAAATAGGTTTGGGCATCGCGGGAAAAACTATTTCCGATCGATAAAACTTGCATCATTTATTCCTCCGATTGATTTCGTAAAATCGGGGTCACGGCAAAGGGTGTTTGCAAAGCAAGGCAAGCGGCTTTTTTTGCATATTCCCTCTCCTCCGGGCTGACTCCGTCGGGGG
>JAZOSM010000048.1:0-8511 GCA_045657125.1 Eubacteriales bacterium | reverse complement strand
AGGAACAAAAGATTTTATTTCAAAACTTGAGATTGCTCAAAAAGAGTGCTATGAAACGGAATATTGGCTAGAACTTCTTTTTGAGACAGGTTGTATGACTGAAGAAGTTTATAAGGATGTTCAAAATGAATGTGGCGCGATCCGCAGAATGTTGATTTCTTCACTTAAAACGATAAAATCGAAATAAAAAGGTATGAATTATGAGAAAGAAATTATTTTCGATAATTGAGTCGGCAGAAAACGATAGTAAGTTAAGCAATGTTTATGATTTTATAATGATGGTAACTATTGTTGTAAGTGTTGTTCCGCTTGCCTTTAAGGAAACAAATAGTATTTTTCAGTGGATTGATTACATAACTGTAACCATTTTTATTTTAGATTATTTTTTGCGTTTAATAACCGCTGACTATAAACTAAAAAAATCAGTGATTTCCTTCTTTGTATATCCAATTACACCAATGGCAGTTATTGATTTAATTTCAATATTACCATCTATAACCATTTTGAACAGTAGTTTTAGATTGTTAAAGCTATTTAGATTGTTGCGAACATTAAAAGTGTTACGTGCTTTTAAATTTTTGAGATATTCGAAAAGTTTTGATATCATAACAAATGTGTTCAGAAAGCAAAAAAAGGTTTTGTCTGCAGTTGCAACGATGGCAGTTGCTTACATCTTAATTTCTGCGCTTGTAATATATAATGTTGAACCCGAATCATTTGAAACATTTTTTGATGCGATTTATTGGGCAACCATCTCCCTAACAACTGTTGGTTATGGTGATATTTATCCAATAACAACAATTGGCAGAATTGTCACAATGATTTCTTCGGCTTTTGGTATTGCAATAATTGCACTACCATCCGGCGTTATTACAGCCGGTTATCTTGAAGAAATCAGCAAAGACAAATAACGTTTTTATATATAAAGGGTTTTAGGTTCTCCTAACAAGTGACATTTAGGCGCCTAAATGTCCTGCTTGTTACGGTATAAGACAAAATGAAAAGGAAGCACGAAATTTTCGCGCTTCCTTTTTTACTGTCCTTTAGAGTACGCCTCTAATGCAGCTCATTTTTTTATTTTTTCAAAAGGGTCGCCGTCCTCGGGAGCAAGCGTTCCAAGGCGGGAAATTACCTTTTGCAATTCACTTCCACAAGTTACAAGACGCCCTGCCAAAATATCTTCCTCGGTGATTTTTGCCACCAAAATTTCGCGGGCAAAGGTATAGACCTCCTCCATAGAGGATTTAAAACATCCCCGCTGACGGTCATAGACGATACGGATAAAGCCGTCGTCGCAAAGCTGGGCATCGGGGTAGGAAACGCTTTTTCGCTCATCTAAAAGCAAACTGTGGCAAAAGGTTTTCCCATCATCCTCGGAAAGAAGGGCAGTCAGATTGCTTCGACCGACCGCATTATGATGATTGATCAAAAGCACTCTGCCCGAGGGAAGCTTTTGAATAAAAAAACGAGAAGAAGGGCCTTCCAAAGCGGGTTTTCCCTCGCTCCAGGTCAAGCCTCCGTCACGGGATTCGCTTTCTCCGATTCCCTTTTCGTGCCCCTTCTCCAATCGGACCAACATACGCAGGGTGCCGTCTGCCAGCTCATACACCATATGCTCGTCAAAAGAACGATTGGGCATATCCACAAAGCCAAGACGGGTAAACGTTTTGCCGAAATCTGCGGTTTTATAAACGTAAGCACCTGCCGCTTCATCGGGCTTCATCCCCTTTTGGCGCATCTCGTAATAAATATCCGTCCGCCAAACGGCAATGGGAAACAGCCACTCGCCCTCTCGCACCAAAGGCTTATTCATCATAATTCCCCTGCCGATTTGGAATTCTTTTCCCCAAACAAGAGTCTCGGCATCGGGGTCCTCGCAAATGGAAGCAAAAACCTCCTCGCCGGGCATCACGTTCCAAATAAACCAAAGACGCCCCAAGGGATCCAGCCACAAAACAGGGTCAAAACAGCGAAAATCCCCCTCTTTAAACGCTGCGGCAACAGGCTCGGAGAAATCCGTTTCGTTGTCACTTCGGATGACAGCGGCAAAATTTCCGTAATTTTCATCCACTCCGCCGGAATAGAAAGAAACGAAGGTTCTCCCTCCGCGGGTATGAGCAATTCCGGGAATTCCCTGCCAAACCCTGTGACAGGCATTAAAGCGCTGTAGCTGCTTTGGATCAATAATGAGCATTTCTTTCTCCTCTTACTATCCGAAAAAAACGATCTGTAACTGCGAATTTATTATACACTTCTCACCGGAGAAAATCAAGACGGCTTCCCGAAATTCTTTTTTACCTGCGGTTTTCTCTGTCCCTCCCCAAAAGCCTTGAGAGAATTTTTTTGAAAAAACTATTGACTTTATTAAAACAGCGTAGTAAAATCATAGCACAACCAAATACGTTGTAACACGAAATGCGAAGATCAGAAACCAGTAGGTTGGAAAGAATCTGGAGAGAGATGCCGGTTGGTGCGAGGCAAAGTGGACGTCCTTCTCGAATTCATTCTGTTAGCAGTGCACTGAATCGGAGAAATCCGTAGTAGGAGGCAACGGGAGTTCCCGTTACAGAACTAAGGTATGTCAGTACCTGAAAAGGTCGCTCCCGCAAGGTAGCGGCGAACTGAGGTGGTACCACGGGATTATCGATTTTCTCGTCCTCTGGATTCTTAATCGGAATGCGGAGGACGTTTTTGTTTTTCCTTTCACACTCCGAAATAAAACTTACGGCTTAGGTAATCCAAGCACAAAACGAAAAGGTGATCAAAATGGAACAGAACTACTATCAAAAAGAATTTGAAACCATGTCCCGCGAGGAGATGAAAAAACTTCAATCCGAAAAGCTGGTCAAACAGGTAAAGCACGTTTATGAAAACGTCGAATACTACAAAAAGCTGATGGATGAAAAGGGTGTCAAGCCGGAGGATATCAAAGGCATTGACGACCTCTACAAACTCCCCTTCCTCTCCAAAGCAGACCTGCGTGATGCTTATCCTTACGGTCTTTTGGCAACGCCCTTGGAGGACTGCGTTCGTATTCACTCCACTTCCGGTACAACGGGACGCCGCGTCGTTGCTTTCTATACGCAAAAGGATATTGATTTGTGGGAAGACTGCTGTGCCCGTGCAATCGTAGCAGCAGGCGGAACGAAAAAGGATGTTTGTCAGGTAGCATACGGTTACGGTCTGTTCACCGGCGGTTTCGGTCTCAACGGCGGTTCTCACAAGGTAGGATGTCTGACTCTGCCCATGTCCTCCGGTAATACCGAGCGTCAGATTCAGTTTATGACCGATCTTAGCGCCACGATTCTTTGCTGCACCCCTTCCTACGCGGCATATCTTGCAGAAGCCCTGAAAGAGCAAGGCTACAAGCCCGAGGATCTCACTTTGAAAGCAGGTATTTTCGGTGCAGAACCCTGGACGGAAGAAATGCGTCACGGAATTGAAGAAGCCCTCGGCATCAAGGCTTACGACATTTACGGTCTGTCCGAGACAACCGGTCCCGGTGTGGCTTTCGAATGCAGTGAGCAAACGGGTATGCACGTAAACGAAGACCATTTCTACGCAGAAATTATCGATCCCGATACCGGCGAGGTTCTTCCCGAAGGAAGCAAGGGCGAATTGGTATTCACCTCTCTTGATAAAGAAGCCTTCCCGCTTCTCCGTTACCGCACCCGTGACATCTGCGTGCTTTCCCGCAAAAAATGTTCTTGCGGACGCACCTTGATCAAGATGGCAAAGCCCATGGGCAGAACCGACGATATGCTCATCATCCGCGGTGTCAACGTATTCCCCAGCCAAATCGAAACCGTTCTTCTCAACGAAGGCTACGAGCCCAATTATCAGATTGTCATTGACCGCGTAAACAACAACGACACCTTCGAGGTAAACGTAGAGATGACTGCCGAGAAATTCACCGATAAGGTGGCTGAAATTATCGGTATGGAAAAATCTCTGGCAAACGCAATGAAAACCATGCTGGGCATTAACCCTGCCGTTCACCTGGTTGCACCCAAGACCATTGCAAGAAGCGAAGGAAAAGCCGTTCGCGTAATCGACAAGAGAAAACTTATATAATTGAAAGAGAGGTATTTCTATGGCAATCAAACAGTTAACGATTTTCGTTGAAAACAAACAAGGAAAACTGGTGTCCATCACCGATACTCTTTCCAAACACCATATCAATCTTCGCGCTCTTTCCATTGCGGAAACCCAGGAATTCGGTATTCTCCGTCTCATTGTAAACGATGAAACCGCCGCAGAAAAGATTCTGCAGGAAGAAGGCTATCTGATCAAAATCACCGACGTTGTGGGTGTTAAGATCAGCGACGAACCCGGAAAGCTTTCCGAGGCGCTGAACGTTCTGTCTCAAAACAACATCAATATGGAGTATCTGTACGCCTTTATGGCTCGTACCGAAAAACACGCCTACGTGGTAATTCGTGTTGAGGATAACGCCGCCGCAGAAATCGCTCTCACCGGCGCAGGCTTTAAATTGGTAACACAGGCAGACATCAACAAACTCTGATCCAAAGACAAAAAAACAAGACCGAAAATTCGGTCTTGTTTTTTTATTTTTTATTTCTGCTGATACAGCTCTACCAAAAGTCCGAGCATTTCGTCTGCCAGCTTTTCTGCGGTACCGGAGGGGAATTTGCAGGTATCACAGCCGTAGCCGCCGTGTGCAAAGGCTTTGGTGGTAGGCATATAACCACAGCCGTGGGCATTGGTATATCCGCATACGAAGGTCAGCTCAAAGGGGCTGGAATTCTTCAGATAAATACCCGTGGTATCGTAAAGCTCGTTGGGAGAACCTACGAAGGCAAAATCACCGATGGAAGCGGCGCAGATGGGGTAAGAGAAGATTTCCGGCATGGTGGAACGGGCAATTACCGCTTTGCAGTGGTAAACGGAGTTAAAGCCAAGCTCCAAAGCAAGTGCTCTCGCCTCGTCGCTCTGTCCGTTGTCCCAAAGTGCGGAAACGCGGTTTGCATCGTCAAGCTTGCAGTCCCACGAATGGTTTACAGGGCCTTCGAAGATCTTTTCCACGGTACGGATTTTGCCGGGCTTAATCTTTCGCATTTTGTTGCCCTCGACGATGTCAAAGCAGGTCTGACCCAAGCATCTGCCGTGATCACGATAAGCCTTGTTCTCATCAGAATAGAAGTTGGGCGTGCGGTAGAGATTTTCCGTAGCGATACGACTATGGGTATTCAGATTGCCGGAGCAACCCTGGAAATATGCGAAGTGATAGCGATTGTTCGCCTCCACGGTCTTTCTGAAATGCTCGATCACGTCGGATGACAACTCAAACTTGCGGAAGCCGCCTGTTCTGTGGGGATGCGCCTGCCAGTTGACCATGAGAATATCCTTCTTGGTCAAACGCTTCCAGCGAACCACCTGCATGGTGGGATCTGCTTCGGTTTCGTGAGAAACGATGTTATTTTTCTTGAAATCGCCAAAGTTGTCTCCGCCGTAGGTACCGTCGGAAAGAAGATATCTGCGGACGAAGTTCAGACCGTCCGTCTTGCCGGAGCCAACATAAAGATCTGCTTCCTCAAGGTCCTCGATTGCGGGCTCAGCAGCGGCAATGATACCGGGCTTCAATACTTCCTCAATATACTTGGTAATGCACTCCAATTTGCTCTGCAAAGCGGGAGCAGAGTGGGTATGGGTTGCCGTGAAGAACATATTCTGCTTGGGAATACCAAGCTTTTTGGAAATTTCTTCCTTACAATAGTTGATGACCTCGGTCTGACAACCGGTCAAGTCCAGGTGATAAAAAAGCGCCTTGTTCTCGCCGTCGGAAATGGCAACGCAAGAAGCATACAGGGGGTCAAGATTAACCTGACTCATTCTGCGTTCTACGTCACCGTAGCCACCCAGGGGCACGGAAAATTCGGGGGTAATATTGGTTCTGGCAAAGCCTGCTTTCATCTGAATGCTCATTGGTTTATTCTCCTTTATTTTGCTTGATACAGTTTCACAAGGCAATCGATTAAGGTGTCAGCCATATTTTCCGCAATACCTGCGCTGAAGCGACAAGTATCACAGCCGTAGCCACCGTGAGCAAACGCCTTGATGGTGGGAAGATATCCACCGAAATTTGTACCGTTGGTGTATCCGCATACGAAGGTCAATTCAAAGGGACTGGTTGCCTTAACATACATACCCGTGGTATCGTAAAGCTCGTTGGGTGCTCCTACGAAGGCGAAATCACCCATGGAAATACCGCCTACGGGGATGGTCATGGTCTCGGGAAACTTGGTTCTGCCGATCACGGACTGGGCGTGATAAATGGAATTAAAGCCAAGCTCCTTGGCAAGGCGCTTCGCCTCGTCACTCTTACCTGCTTGCCAAAGCTCCACTGCCTGCTTTGCAATATCCACCTTATCATCCCAATCGTGATTAACCTTGCCCTGAACCTCTGCAGTAACAAAGCGAATCTCACCGCCGCGGATGCGACGCAGGGTGGGAATGATTTTCAAGCAGGTCTCGGCAAGGCATCTGCCATGGACCTTGTAATCGTGATTTTCATCTGCATAATAATCGGGCGTGCGGTACATATTTTCCCCGGGGATGCGGCTATTGGTGTTGATATTACCCGCGCAGCCCTGATAGAAAGCAAAGTGATACAAAGCTTTCTCCATATTCGTTCTGAAATAGTGAATAACGTCGGAGGACAGGTCAAACTTACGGAAGCCGCCCGTTCTGTGGGGATGTGCCTGCCAGTTTGCCATAATAATGTCTTTTTTGGTATTGCGCTTCCAGCGGATCACCTGCATGGTGTTGTCCACGTCGGACTCGTGTGCCACAACGAAATTCTTCTTAAAATCGCCGAAGTTATCTCCGCCGTAAGTACCGTCGGAAAGCAGATATCTGCGAACGAAGTTCAGTCCGTCGGTTTTTCCTGCTCCCGCATAAAGCTCTGCTTCCTCAAGATCGGCAATTGCCTCGTCTGCAGCAGTAGCAGTAGCCGCCTCCATTTCGGGAAGGTAACGGGCAATGCACTCAAGGTCGGACATATCATCGGGCGCGGAGTGATTGTGGGTTGCGGTAAAATAGATCAACTCTGCGGGAATTCCATGCTTTTCGCTGATTGCCTTGCGACAGTTTGCTACGGAAGAGGTAGGCATACCGGTCAAATCCATATGATAAAACAGTGCAGTATTTTTTCCGTCGGAAACAGCAACGCAAGTGGCGTAAAGGGGATCCAGATTTACCGTGGACATTCTGCCCTTGGTATCTCCGTAGCCACGAAGCGGAACGGAATACTCGGGGGTAATATCGGCTCTGCCGAAGCCGGCTTTCATTTGTACACTCATTTTAGTTCTCCTTTTCTTTATACAGCTCCACGAGACAACGGATCAAGGTATTTGCAACCTTCTCCGCAATGCCTGCGCGGAAGCAGCAGGTATCACAGCCGTAGCCGCCGTGGGCAAAGGCCTTAATGGTGGGAAGGTATGCGCCGTAGTGACTGCCGTTGGTGTAGGCACACACGAAGGTCATTTCAAAGGGGCTGGTTGCCTTCACGTACTTGCCCGTGGTATCGAAAAGTTCGTTGGGCGTTCCCGTGAAAGCAAAATCACCAAAGGCAATTCCGCCCATGGGAATGGTCATCGTCTCGGGGAATTTGGAATGCTTGATCACGTACATAGCGTGATATACGGAGTTAAAGCCGTATTCTGCCACCAAAGACTTCGCCTCGCCATCCTTGCCTGCATTGAACAGTTCCACCACCTTTTCGGCTTCGGGAACGCGGCGGTCCCAATCGTGATTGACCGCCTCGGTCAATGCAGTCGCGTAGGATTTGATCTTGCCGGAACGGATCTTGCGAAGGGTAGGCAAAATATCAAAGCAGGTCATCGCCAGCTTTTTGCCGTGATGCTCGTGGCCGCGCTTGTTGTTATCGGTATAATGGGGGTTCTGCACCATATCCTCACTGCGCAGACGGCTGAAGGGATTCAGGTTGCCGGCACAGCCCTGGAAGTATGCAAAGTGGTAACCCGCCTTTTCCACGGAAACTCTGAAGTGGTGGATCAGGTCAGAGGAAAGATAGGGGGTGCGGAAACCGCCCGTTCTGTGGGGATGGGACTGCCAGTTGACCATAAGAATATCCTTTTTGGTCACACGCTTCCAGCGAAGCACCTGCATTTCCTCATCGGGATCATCCTCATGGCCGACGATCTCGTTTCTCTTGAAATCGCCGAAATTGTCCGCGCCGTAAGAGCCGTCGGACAGGATGTATCTGCGAACGTAGTTCAGGCCTTGGGTCTTGCCCTTGCCGATATACATATCCGCTTCTTCCAGATCCGCGATTGCCTCGCCTGCGATGGCTACGATCGCTTCATCCATTTCACGAAGAAAGCGCTTTACGCACGCCTGAGGATTGTTTTCGTCGGGAGCAGAATGGGTATGGGTTGCGGTGATAAAAATATTCTCCGCGGGAATTCCATACTGCTTCAAGATTTCGGCACGGCAAAAAGCAATATCAAGTCGGATCGTAGCCATGTC
>JAZOSM010000047.1:0-3067 GCA_045657125.1 Eubacteriales bacterium | reverse complement strand
GGAAGAAATCCCCTGGAGATCCTGCAGTTTTATTACGGAAACGTAGAACTTGCAAGTACCAATAACATCCGCGCCATTGATTCTTCCTACCCGGGCTCTCCTTTGAAGCGCGGCTCGTCGGGCAGGGCCGTGATCACCATTCAGCAACAGCTTAATCGCATACGGGTAAATTATCCCGCCATTCCTGCCATCAATCAAGTAGACGGAATTTTCGGAAACGAGACGGAAAATGCCGTAAAAGCCTTTCAGCGCATCTTTGATCTGACCCCCGACGGCATTGTGGGAAAACAGACATGGTATCGCATTTCCTATATTTACGTTGCCGTCAAACGCTTGGCTGAATTAAACAGCGAGGGCGAGCGTCCCCAATACGACGACAATTCCTATCCCGGTCTGCTACGCTTCGGAGATACGGGTACTGCGGTGCAGAATTTGCAGTTCTATTTAAAAACCATAGCCGCCTTTAACCCCTTTATTCCCGATCTTGCCATTGACGGCTTTTTCGGAAAAGGAACGGAAAACGCCGTGCGCGCCTTCCAAAAAACCTACGGTCTTACCGTAGACGGAATCGTGGGCGAAGACTCCTGGAATCGCATCGTTTCCGTTTATCTTGACGTAACCGAAGGGGGAACGCTTTCCATTCGCCCCTACCCCGACAAGCTTCTTCGGGTCGGTTCCACAGGGGATGCGGTCTTGTATGAGCAAATGCTCCTGAATCGGGTTCGTCCCGTATTTTCTACCATCGGGAAATTGGATGAGGACGGCATTTTCGGTCCGAAAATGAAAAACTCCGTTCGGGAATTTCAAAGACTGTTCGGCTACAGTGACGACGGTATCATCGGAAAAGATACCTGGAATGCGCTGAATCGGGTCTACGGCTCTACGGTGTCGGGCTGTTTTGACAACAAAGCATCCCCTTCGGGGCGCATCCTGCGTTACGGTTCGGAGGGCGAAGACGTGAAAGAACTGCAAAACAGTCTCAACCAAATCGGTACCGAGCTTTCTCCGATTCCCACGGTAACGCCCGACGGTGCTTTCGGCAGACGAACCGAGGAAGCAGTTACCGTATTTCAGCGCATTTTCGGACTTGTACCCGACGGAATCGTAGGCGATGCCACCCGTACCCGCATTGCCTCCATCAAACAGGCGGTAGAGGCAGGATGTTTCCCCTCCGGTTCTGCTTCTGCCTTGGCTGCCGCCTCAGCTCTGCCCGTATACAATTCTCTCCTCGAGGAAGCCCTTCCCCTTTGGAAAGAAGAATTTCTCTCGCAGACTCGCCCTTACCAAGCCTTTGTCCCGCTATCCGTCGGTTCGGAGGGAGATGAGGTTCTGCAGATCAAAAAAGCCCTGAAAAAGCAAGGCTATCTTAACCCTCGCGCCCAAGAGGAACAGT
The DNA here is from genome assembly GCA_045657125.1 of Eubacteriales bacterium. Lineage (GTDB taxonomy): Bacteria > Bacillota > Clostridia > Oscillospirales > SIG627 > RGIG5579. The sequence goes on along the minus strand of JAZOSM010000047.1, from coordinate 1,674 downwards.
CATTCTTCGGACCATCCACCGCCCGTGCGGTCCTCTCTTTTCAGGAGGATCGCGGTTTACCTGCCACCGCCATCGCAGACGAAGCAACCTTGAAAGCACTTCTGGAATAACCCCTTTTTCGCCAAAACGAAAAAAAGAGATAGAAACTTTCGTTTCTATCTCTTTTTGGTTGTAATCAATCTTATTTGATTTCGCCGAGATTAACGTTGATGCAAACACGTGCACCGGTAGAGCTACCACTCATAGCGAGACCTTCATTGAAGGCACCCTTCTTGTCAATACCGGAAGCCCACTGAGCGTTGTTCTCAAAGTTACCAACGTTTCTCAGGTAGTACTGAGCAGTCTGATCCTTACCATAAGCGGTAACACCTGCAGCCTTAGCACTGGCAGTGGGAGAAGCATTGATGTACTTAGCCAAATCGCCGGTCAGATACTTATCGAGATCTTCCTTAGCGGGAGCGTATACGTGAGCCTGAACAGCTTCACCGGAATCAACGCCTGCGGAAGAATCTTTGGTCTCAATGTTCATCTTCAGGATCTTGCCCTTCAGAGATGCATCATACATGGTGAAGGAGATGAAGAAGTCATTCTCGCACCAGTCGTGCAGGTTAGAAGCAGAGTAGAAGGTGTTACCGTCAACCTTGTTCCATCCGCCGGGAGCACCAACGATGTCCTTGGAAAGGAGGAGAGCACGAGCCTTGCCGTTCTCTTTGGTTACTTCCAAAACGATCCATTCAATGTCTTCGGGACCGTTTGCAGCGTTGTTGTCGGCTTCGTATTTACCGAACTTTACAACCTGACCCTCTTTGCAAAGTGCAAGAGAAGGATTTGCTGCATAGATCTCATTCTTCTTTTCTTCGGTCATGTTGCTGCTTTCAAGAATTTCTGCTGCAGTGAAGAACTTTTCTTCCTTGCAAAGAACTTCTTTGATGTAAGCTTCTTTGATGACGTTCTTGTCAGCACCGGACATAAAGAGCGCGAGCTTGGAATTGCTGTATGCGTCTGCGTAATTCTTTGCACCGTATGCCTTAATTGCAGAAGAGCCCATAACAAATGCCACAACGACAAATGCTACGATCAAAACTGCTACAACTGCTGCAACAATGATAAGGGGTAATGCCTTATTCTTTTTTTCTGCCATAATATCCTCCTAAAATTTTAGCGTAACGCTAGATTATATAGCACATTTATTATATCGGATAAATCTCCATTTTGCAACTCTATTCTTTTACCAAAATTTATGATTTTTTTTGTACTGTTTAACTAAAAACGTACTGTTTTTTCTTCCGAAATCAAGGAAAACAGGCTGTTAAAGCATTCTATTTTCCGTTTTTAAAAGAATTCTTCCGAAGGTTTTCCGATTTCGTCATTCTTTATGAAAGATACCAAGGGAAACAAACGCGAAGGGTATCGGCAAATTCCTGTCTTTCTTCACCGTCGGGGAACAGATCCTCCGTTGCATCACCGAAAGGAATAGGATCGCCCGCAGGCTGAACGGTTACCGCAAAGGTATCGCCTTCAATCAGGTTTTCATCACTGTATTCCACTTGTTCCAAAGAAAACTTCAGTTCCTGTCCTTCTTTGTAGGAATCAAACTTGCCGCGGAAGAATATTTCCTTTTCGCCAAGCAAAAATCTCAATCCGAGATCGCCCTTTTTCTTTCCCCAAGAGAAG
>JAZOSM010000046.1:0-10156 GCA_045657125.1 Eubacteriales bacterium | reverse complement strand
GTAAACGGTGCAGACGTAACGGATCTTGCCGTTATCAGCAAAGGTGTCGAAGAAAACGAATACTACATCGACCTGTACGTTCATGCAAGAAGCATGTCTACTGCTCTGAATATCCAAATCACCGAAAAGAGCACCGGCAAGGTTGCGCTCAACCTGACCGACCGTGTAGACGCAATTGCTACTTCCTACCCCGAAACCCACGAGAAGTACAACGTGGTTCAGCAGCTTTTGGCTTATATCCAGGCAGCCGTTGAATATGCATCTGCTTTGTAAAATTTAGCTGTGGCTTCGTCAAGATGCGATAAATTGTTCAAATATTTACTGTAGTAAACTTACTTGCAATTTTCTTTCCTTGTTCCGCTTACATTTATTTTGCAGAATGGGTTTTAGGAAAGATGCAGCTTTACCCCTTGCGGGGAAACAGAGATTTGAATTGTTGGAATGCAAAGTCTTTTTGAAAAAAAGGCTTTGCATTCCTTTTTCTTTTGTTGTATAATGGGACGAGAAATAACAAAGGAGATACCATGAAAGAGATTAAGGTTTACACCGACGGAGCGTGCTCGGGCAATCCCGGACCGGGTGGCTTTTGTGCGATTTTAACCTATGCCGGAAAGGAACGTGTGGTTTCCGGCGGAGAAAAAGAGACGACCAACAACCGAATGGAGCTTTTGGCTGTAATTTCCGCATTGGAAGCGCTGAAAGAGCCTTGTTCGGTGGAGGTGGTCAGCGATTCGAAATACGTGGTGGATGCCATTGAGAAAGGCTGGCTTGCTTCCTGGCAGGCCAAGGGCTGGCGAAAAGCGGATAAAAAGCCTGTTTTGAACGTGGAGCTTTGGCAGAGACTGCTTCCGCAGCTGACAACCCATAAGGTGCGCTTTACTTGGATTCGCGGTCACGCGGGACATCCTTACAACGAGCGCTGTGACGCCATCGCAGTCAGCGAATCGCAGAAGTTCTGAGGCGTAAGATGGAAAAAGTATTGGTAGGTTTGTCAGGCGGTGTGGACAGCACGGCAGTAGCCCTTCTTTTGCAGGAAAAGGGGTATGAGGTTCACGGTGTATATCTTTCTTTTTGCCAAAGTCATGGAGAAGAACGGGCGCGCTATGTTGCCGAGAAACTTGGGATTCCCTTTACGGTGGCGAAAAGAGAGCGCAGGTTTTACAACCGTGTGATCCGTCCTTTTACCGAAACGTATGAAAAAGGATTGACTCCCAATCCTTGCGTGGAGTGCAATCGCTGTATGAAATTCGCCTGTCTGTTGGAGGAGGCGGATAAGCAGGGAATTGATCTTGTGGCAACGGGACACTATGCCGCTATAGAGCGCGGTGAGGATGGAAGAATGATGCTTTGTCGCGGGAAAGACCGTGGCAAGGATCAAAGTTATTTTCTGTGGAAATTGACACAAAAGCAGTTATCCCGTATTTTGTTCCCTTTGGCGGATGCAGAGAAAAGTGACGTAAAGGAACGTGCAAAGGCTTACGTTTCTCCGTCAGAAAAGGAAAGTATGGAGATTTGCTTCATTCCCGACGGCAATACGGGCGCATTCCTGGAAAAGTCTTGCCACGGGAAAGAGGGAAATTTTGTGGATGCACAAGGAAACGTTCTCGGAAGGCATAAGGGTCTTATCCATTACACGGTAGGGCAGAGGAGAGGACTTGGAATTGCCATGGGAGAAAGATTCTTCGTGTTGAGTCTTTGCCCTGAGCGCAATGAAGTGGTACTGGGCAGGGAAGCGGAGCTTTACGTGGAGAAAATCCGATTGAAGGACGTAAGGTTTGTTTCTTGCAGTAAAAATAAACTGCCTTTGGAGGGACTTTCTTTCAAAGGACGAAATCGGGGAGAGCCCATTCCGTGCAAAGTCACGTTGAACAAAGACCGTGCGGAATTGTCGTTTTTTGACCCCGTCCGACGCTTTGCTCCGGGACAGTCCGGCTGTGTCTATTTTGGAGACGTTTTGATGTTTGGCGGAGAAATCTGTTGAAACGGACGAAAAAAGTCGAAAAATTGTAAAAAAAGGCTATGTGCAAAACAGAGAAAATTTAGAATGTAATTTGGCAAAATCTCACAATAAAAAATGTGAGATTTTGCTTCTTTTTTCGTTTTGCAAAAATGGCGAAAAAAGGGTGAAAAATAGCGAAAATATAAATTATAAACAAAATGTTAGGAAAAAAATAGTATGTAAAAATATAACATAAAAAACTTGACAAGCGCCAAAACCCTAGCAAAATCAAGGGAAAAATAATGTTGAAAAACTGTAAATATATTTTTTCTATAATTTTTGTGCACTTTTGAAAAGAGAATAATTCACTTTGCCATCACAAAACGGGCAAAAACAGGCATTTTTTGCCTGTTAAAACGGGCGAAAAGCATTGATTTTACTTGGATTTCGGCTTCTTGACAAAGAAATCTGCTTGTGTTATGATTACGCTACATACGCATGACTAGGAGGAAATTTGTATGATGAAAAAGTTTCTATCAAAATCGCTCGTTCTCTTACTTGCTTTTTTGATGGTATTTTCCTGCTTCGGAACTGCAGTTTTCGCAGTTCCCGAAGAAACGGAGGAAGCTCCCGCAACCGAGAGCGAATCCAAGAAGGAAAATTCATCGAAGCTGGCTGAGATCGAGGAACTTCTGGACTCCAACGACTACGAGGAGTACAGACTCATCCATAAGGATGCACCCAACGGCGAAGGAGAGATCGTTCTCGCCGGTGGGGAATTTGACGCGGAAAAATCCACCGCGAAAATTTTCAAGGATAAGTACCTGGATTCGGATAACGTAGCTCTCGTTTCCGAAACCGGCGACATCACTTGGAACTTTACCGCCAAGAAGGGTGGTAACTACCACATTACCATCACCTACGCTCCCGTAGTAGAATACGATGCTGACGGTGACGGCAAAATCGACGACGGTGAAGAAAGCCTTGACCTGGTGAGCAACTCCGCTACCATCAAGCGCGCACTGCTTCTGGATGGAACCTATCCTTTCAGACAGTCCCGTTATTTGGAGTTCCCCCGTGTATGGGAGGATATCCTGGGCGGTGAGGGCTCTAACGACCGCGGCTTCGTACTGGATAACGACGGTAACGAAATTAAGCCCAAGAAGGTCGAGACCCCCGAATGGCGCACGGTTGTTGCAAACGACTCCACCGGCTATATCGTGGAACCCTTCCTTTATTATATAGAGGAGGGTGAACATACCTTGACTCTTGCCGAAGTGCAGGAAGTTATGGCTGTTAAGGAAATTCGTATTGCATACGAGGAAAGCCCCGTTACTTACGAAGAATATTTGAAAGCAAACAAGGACAAGAGCGATAAGGCACAAGGCAAGGATCCCATCGTTATTGATGCGGAGACCCCCCATCGTACTTCCTCCAATATTATATATCCCATCTACGACCGTTCTTCTGCGGCTACTCAGCCTCAGAGCGCGTACAACATTTTCTTGAACACCGTTGGTGGCGAAAAATGGCAGAACGCAGGACAGTGGATCACTTGGAACTTTGAAGTTCCTGAAGATGGCTTTTACACCATCAGCCCCCGATTCCTGCAGTCCTTTGCTGAGGGTATGTATGTAACCCGTGCACTGAAGATTGACGGCGTTACTCCCTTTGCTGAAGCATCCACCCTTCGTTTCAAGTACAGAGACGACTGGCAGCTGCACCCCTTGACGGACGGCGAAATCGACGAGAAGACCGGCAAGGAAAGAACGCTTCAGTTCTATCTGACCAAGGGTTCCCACCAGTTGGAGATGAGCGTTGTACTGGGCGATATGGCAGAGATTCTTAAAGTAGTAGAGAATTCTCTTTCCACCATTAACGAATATTACCTGCAGATCCTGATGATCACAGGTTCCGAGCCCGACGAAAACAGAGACTACCACTTCAGCCGTATAATGCCCGAGGTTCTCAAGGGTCTCGGCGAAGAAGCAAAGGTTCTCAGAACCATTTCCGCTGAACTTGAAAAGATCAACGGTACCAAGGGTTCCGACTCCGTAACCTTGGATAACGTAGCAATGCTTTTGGAGAGAATGAGCGAAGATGAAGATCTGATCGCTCCCAACTTCTCCGAGTTGAAGGACTACATCGGTAACTTGGGTACTTGGATCATGACTTCCCGTAACCAGCCCTTGCAGATGGACTACCTGGTAGTTGCTCCTGCAAAGGACGTAGAAGCCAAAAACTATGAAAAGTATTTGGACGGTAAGGGATTCGATGCAGCAGCAGGCTTCTGGTCTGCAATGGGTTATGAGTTCAAACAGTTCATTATGAGCTGGATGAGCGACTACTCCAGCTACGGTGTCCGCACCGCAGAAGGCTCTGAAAACTTTGCTTCCATCGAAGTATGGACCACTTCCGGTCGTGACCAGTCCACCATTATGAGATCTCTGGTCAGTGACTCCTTCACTTCTCAGAAGAACATCGCAGTTGACCTGAAGCTGGTTGCCGCAGGATCTCTGCTTCCCGCAACCCTTTCCGGTTCCGGTCCCGACGTTAACATGACCTTGGGCTCCGTTACCATTATTAACTACGCAATTCGTTCCGCCGCACTTCCCATTAACCCCGAAGGATACGTTGATGAAGAAGGCGACGATGAAGAAACCCTGAAGTTCAAGGCTGAGTGCCGCGAGATCTTCTCCGACTACGAGCAGGTAGTTGCTTGGTTTGACGAAGCTGCAACCGTTCCTCTGGAACTGTACGGCGTAGCTTACGGTCTGCCCGAAACGGAAAGCTTCTCCATGCTGTTCTACCGCAGCGACATTCTCCTTCAGTTGGGTCTTGAAATTCCCGAGACTTGGGATGACGTTTACAACATGCTTCCCACACTCCAGACCAACAATCTGGACTTCGGTTACCACGAATCCTTGGCAGGTCTTCTCATCATGCTGTATCAGCGCGGTGAGCAGCTCTATTCCAAGTCCGTTGAGGGCGATAAGACCGGTTTGACCGGTGCTATGGCAATCAATCTGGACTCCAACGTAGCGCTTGAAACCTTCAAGGAAATGTGCGAACTTTATACCATGTATGGCTTCCCCTACTCCTATAACTTTGCAAACCGTTTCCGTACCGGTGAGATGCCGATCGGCGTACAGGGTTACGCTACCTATTCTCAGCTGACCATCTTTGCTCCCGAGCTTCGTGGTTTGTGGGGCTTCACCATCCTTCCCGGTACCGTGCGCACCGATGAAAAAGGCAATACGTTCGTTGACCACACCGCTGATACCAACGTAACCGGTATCGTAATGATGAGAGACTGCGAGGAAGTTGCAGCCGCTTGGGAATTCATGAAGTGGTGGGTAAGTGCTGAAAGCCAGTCCACCTACGGTCAGGAATACTACGCATTGCTGGGTGCTTCCGGTCAGTACACCACGGCAAACATCGAGGCTCTCTACTCTATGAGCTGGACTGCAGACGAAAGAAAAGAACTGAAGCATCAGTTCGAGTGGCTGCAGGCTACCCCTGAGATGCCCGGTGGTTACATCGTTTCTCGTTATGTTGAGTTTGCATTCCTTGCAGCTTATAACGACGATGAGGATCCGGTAGAGTCTATGCTGGATTATATCGATGCCATCAACGCTGAACTTACCAGAAAGCGTGGCGAGTTCGGACTTCCCACCTTGGAAAATTACCAAGAATATCTCGACCAGCAAAAGGCTTAATCTTAAAAGTAAGGAGAGGATTTTCTCATGTCTCAAAAGACCGCAACTGCACAGAGACCTGTCTCAAGAAAAGACATGACCAAGTGGCAGTGGACCCTTAAAGAGATGAAGAACAACAAGACCGGCTATTTCTTGTTGGCTCCGTTCTATATCATCTTCTTTATCTTCACGGTTCTCCCTGTTATTTTGTCCATTTTCTTTAGTATTACCGACTTTAACATGCTTGAGACACCCAATATTATTTGGTTTGACAACTATATTCGTCTGTTCTTGGACGACGATATCTTCATTCTTTCTGTAAAGAATACTTTGGTGTTCGCAGCCATCACCGGACCCGGTTCCTACCTCTTGTCCTTGATCATGGCATGGTTCATCAACGAGCTGCCCCCCAAGATCCGTGCCATTATGACCTTGATCTTCTACGCTCCCAGTATTTCCGGTAACGTATACATGGTATGGACCTACATCTTCTCGGCAGACTCTCACGGCTTCTTGAACGGTACCTTGATGGATCTGGGCTTCATCACAACGCCTATCGCGTTCCTGAAGAACCCCGATTACATTATGGCAATCGTTATTATCGTAGCCCTTTGGACTTCTTTGGGTACCTCCTTCCTTACCTTTATTGCCGGTTTCCAGGTTGTAGACCGTTCTCTCTACGAGGCGGCTGCAGTGGACGGCGTAAAGAACCGTTGGCAGGAGCTTTGGTACATCACCATGCCCTATATGAAGCCTCAGATGATGTTCGGTGCCGTTATGGCAATCACCCAGTCCTTCGGTTTTGGTTCTGTTATTACAGGTCTGGTAGGTTTCCCCTCACCCGACTACTGTGCACACACCATCATGCACCATTTGGACGACTACGGCGGATCCCGTTTTGAAATGGGTTACGCTTCCACCATCGCAGTGGTACTGTTCTTTATGATGATCGGTTCCAACATGCTGGTACGTAAATTGCTCGGAAAGGTTGGTAAGTGATATGGCAAAACTGAGAATTCGCAAATCCAACCACGCTATGAACCGTTCCTTGGGCGGAGATATCGGTATCAATGCCGTTCTGCTCGTAATGGGCGCGTTCATGTTCCTTCCCATGCTTTACACCATCATGCAGTCTCTCAAGCCTTTGGATGAGCTGTGGATGTACCCCCCTCGCTTCTTCCTTAGAAACCCCACCCTGAACAACTTTAAGACCCTGTTCAACTTGATGAGCACCTCCTGGGTTCCTTTCTCCCGCTACATTTTCAATACTGCTTTCGTATCCATCCTGGGTACGTTCGGTAACGTAATGTTGTCTTCCATGGCAGCTTACTCTTTGGCGAAGATGAAGTTCCCCGGCAAGGCATTCTTGTTCCAGATCGTTGTGTACTCCTTGATGTTCCACACCACGGTTACTGCAATCACCAACTTCTGGACCATGAGTAAGTTGCATTTGGTTGATACCTACTGGGCAAGAATCATTCCTGCCTGTGCAACCAGTATGGGTCTTTACCTGATGCGTCAGTTTATGCAGTCCTCTGTTCCGGATTCCGTATTGGAGTCTGCTCGACTTGACGGTTCCAGCGAAATCCGCGTATTCTGGCAGATCGCAATGCCCATGGTTAAGCCCGCTTGGCTGACCCTGATCGTGTTCTGCTTCAAGGATCTGTGGAACGCAGGCTCTTCTATCTACATTTACTCTGAGCAGTTTAAGAGCTTTAACTACGCAATCGGTCAGATCGTAACCGGTGGTATTTCCCGTCAGGGTGCCGGCGCTGCATCTACCGTAATTATGATGATGGTACCCATTTTGGTATTCGTTATCACTCAGAGTAACATTATTGAAACCATGTCCACTTCCGGTATGAAAGACTAAGAAAAGGAGAAAAGCAAATGAAAAAAGCTTTAAGAGTATTCCTCTTGATTTTCTGCATTGCGGCTCTCCTTGCACCTACCGCCAGTGCATTGGTGCCCTATACCACCTATACTTACGATATTGATGGTAACTATGTAGAATCCCCCCACGCATACGTTCCGGATCGAATTATCGATTCCGAAGATTTGGGTCTGAAGACCCCCCTTTCCTCTCCCACGGATATCGTTTCCGATGAGAATGGAAACCTGTTCTTGGCTGATCCCTACAACGATCGCTTCCTGGTTCTCAATTCCGATTACACCATGAATATGGCATACTCCCGTTTCTTGAACGATCAGGGTGTTCCGGATAGCTTTAACAAGCCCCGTGGAATCTTTGTAAAAGAAGACGAAATCTTCGTATGTGATACAGAGAATAACCGCGTTGTTGTATTCGAGAAGAAGGTTGATGCAGACGGCAAGGTTGAATCCATTGAATTTAACCGTATGATCGGTCAGCCCGAAAGCACCGCATTCCCCGAAGGTTCTACCTACAAGCCGATCGCTTGTGCCGTAGATACCGCAGGAAGAATCTACGTTGTATCTTCCACCACCAACATGGGTATTATTTCCATGAACTCCTCCGGCGAATTTCTCGGATTCCTTGGTGCGCAGAAGACGGCTCCCTCTGCTTGGCAGGTATTCTGGAGAATGTTCCAGACCAAAGAGCAGAGAGCAGCAATGCAGTCTTTGGTACCTACCGAGTATAACAACATCGACATTGATGCTTCCGGATTTATTTACGCTACCATTTCCTCTTTGGACGAGGAAAAGATGGCTAGCGCCATTGCTTCCAAGTCTACCTCCGGCGACTTCGCTCCCGTTAAGAAGCTGAACGCTGAAGGTACCGACGTTATGCTTCGTACCGGTTTCTGGCCTCCCTCCGGTGAGGTTACGGTAGTACAGTATCAGTCCGTCGGCCACGAGGCAAACACCGGCGTATCTATGATCATCGACGTAGCTTTGGGTCAGGCAGGTACTTGGACCTTGGCAGACGGCGAGCGTCAGAGACTTTACACCTACGACTCCAAGGGTAACCTCCTGTTTATCTTTGGTGACAACGGTCCTCAGCTGGGTAACAACAGCAGCATTTCTTCCATCTGCTATCAGAACGATAAGCTTTTGGTTCTGGACCGTAACAACAACAGTTTTACCATCTACAAGCGCACCGCTTATGGTGAAAGCTTGATGGCAGCAATTCAGAACGTAGAAGACAGAAACTACGACAAGTCTGCTGAGCATTGGGCAGAAGTTCTTCTCAGAAACTCCAACTTTGACGAAGCGTATATCGGTATTGCAGACAGCTACTACCGTGCCGGTGAATATGAAAAGGCACAGGAATACTACGCTGCATCCTACGACGACGTAGGTTATTCCAAGAGCTACGCTAAGATTCGTAAGGGTTGGATTGAGGATTACATTATCTTGATTCCCATCGTTGTTGCAGTTGTTGCAGTTTTGATTACGAAGTTCTTTGCTTATGCTGAAAAGGAAAACGTAAAGGGCCAGGTACTGAAGGACAAGCGTACCTTCAAGGAAGCTGCTCTCTACGGATGCCACGTAATTTTCCATCCCTTTGACGGCTTCTGGGATCTCAAGCATGAGAAACGAGGCAACTTCAAGGCCGGCATCTTCTTCGTGGCACTTACCATCGCAGCATATATTTACAACGGAATGGGCAAGTCTTTCTGGTTTGATCCCTACAACAAGGGCATCAGCATTTTCGGAGAGCTTACCGGTGTTCTGGTTCCCTTTGTACTGTGGGTTGTAGCCAACTGGTGTTTGACCACTCTGTTCGAGGGTGAAGGAAGCTTTAAGGATATTTGCCTTGCTACCTGCTACTCACTGATCCCCCTGCCCATGATGTTGATCCCCGCAACGATTTTGACCCACATTCTTACCTTGGACGAAAGCGCAATTATCACGCTTTTGATCAGTGTAGGTTACGTATGGACCGGAATGCTTCTGTTCTTCGGTGTTATGGTTACCCACGACTATAGCTTCTCCAAGAACATTCTCACCGTGCTGGGAACTTTGGTGGGCATGGTTATTATCATGTTCCTTGTTCTCTTGTTCTCCGGTCTGTTCGGCAAGATCTTGTCTTTTGTTACAAACGTATATACCGAGCTATCGCTTAGAGTTTAGGAAAGGAGGAGCCTGTTCAATGAAAAAAGTATTATCTTTGGCACTTTGCTTTGCTTTGGCTTTTGCAATGGTTCTTCCGATCCTTCCCGCTGCTCAGGCAGAGGGACTTGGAAACAAGGAACTTTATGAAAAGCTGAAGGCGATCAATTATACCACCGAGGTATATGATTCTCCCGAGGCAAAACTTGAAACAATGACCAAGGTCATTGAAAACGAACGTTATTCTCTGTTTATTCAGGAATACACCGCAGAAGTTTGCGTAGTGGATAAGGTGACCGGTCAAATGCTGTTCACCAACCCCTACGACGTTGCAGATACCACCGCTTCCAACGCGGTTAAATACGAGAACCTCAGCCAGGTACAGTTGTCCTTTAAGGGTAACAACAACGAAAACGGCAATCTGGACAGCTTCTCCGATGCTGCTATGTCCGAGCAGATCAACATCAAGTTGATCCGTGGCGGT
>JAZOSM010000045.1:0-14698 GCA_045657125.1 Eubacteriales bacterium | reverse complement strand
GGAGCATTATATCGCATCTTTCACCAAAAACATCGACGAGGTCAGCCTCTGAAAAAAAGAAGCCTTCCGAATTCGGAAGGCTTCTTTTTTTCAGAGGCTGACCTCGTCGATGTTTTTGGTGAAAGATGCGATATAATGCTCCAGGAAGAAATCCACCTCGGGCATATTTAACGCCTTCAGGGACTTTTCATTATAAGCACGGGCAGAAGAAAATTCGCGGTTGCCGCGTTCCAGTTCCTGCAAACACTTAATATAAGCACAAAGCTTATCCGCGCCCTTTACAATCCGTTCTTCTTCCTCGGAAAGATCCAAAAGTTTTTTATACTCTCGCGCAACATCCTCGTCCAGCAAAGACAGCATTTTTTCAAGGCTGATGCGCTCAATGTCCTTATAAGATTCCTTGATGCTTTCGTTATAGTACTTGATGGGCGTGGGAAGGTCACCCGTCAAGACCTCGTTCATATCGTGATAAAGCGCAGCGGAAAGGATACGGGCAGGATCCAATTTTTTGTTAAAATGTGCGTTTCCGATCAGAGCAAGTGCGTGGGCAATCACGGCACATTCCATGGAATGCTCACTCAAATTCTCCTGTCTGGTATTATACATCAAGCCCCAGCGGGCAATATTTTTCATTTGAAACAGCAAGGCATAAAAATCACCGTTGTTATGCATCATACGACTCCTTTTCTTCTCTTGTTTTTTCTGCAATGGCAAGAAGCTTTTGCAATCGGTGGTTCAGACCCGATTTCGTAATTTTTTCTTCGGAAAAGCGACAAAGCTCCGCCAGGGAGACCTCCGGCAAGGACAAGCGCAAACGCGCAGCTTTCTGCAAGGGCTCGGACAAGGTTTCCAAAATTCCTTCTTCATCCAGATAGTGAATGGCGGAAATGATACTCTGTGCGCCGTTGATGGCGCGGGACATATTGGCGTTGTCAAAATTCTGTCTGCGGCTGATATCGGCGCGAATGCTTTTTTCCACGCGTTTTTCCATCAGATCCAAAGAAAACTTCTGTGCACCGATGGCGGCAAGTAAATCCTCGATCTTACCGCTTTCTTTCAAGTAAACCAGAACCTGATTTTCCTCGGGACTTTTTTTGGACTCGATTCCAAAGCCGTCCAAAACAAAGGAAAGCTCATCCGCCGAAAAAACGTCAGGAGCGCGAAAAGCGGCGTGATAGCCCTTTTCGGGGTCCATAATAGTGCCCCGCGATAAAAGCGCTGCTCGGATATACAAAACACGACAACGGTCACAACTGCCGCTGACAGGATTTTTCGAGGCAGCCAAAACCATATCTCTCGTTCCGCGCGGCAAGGAAAGAATGGCTCCGCGGCGATTGCCCCGTTCCCGTTTCAAAACCTGCACGTCCAAATCATACAGACGAATCAAAAGATAGGCACAAATTTCAAGAAGTTTTTCACGATCGGACGAGAGAATCTCCGCATCATCTTCCTCCTGCCAAAGAAACAGAAAAACCGAACGGAGAAAGGATTTGCCGCAGCACTCTTTCCACTTTACCTTTACTTTTCCTCCAAAGCCCAATTCCTCAAAGCTTTTATCGCACAAGTAGGACTTTACCGAGGAAGAAAAACTCTCCATTTTGCCCCTCCGATTCGTTCATTACTCAATAATGCGTACCTCACGCTGAATGTGAATTCCCTCACGCTCGTAAATGGTTTCCTGCACCTTTTTGATAACAGCGAAAATATCCTCGCTGGTTGCGTGGTCGTAATTGATTACAAAGCCTGCGTGTTTTTCGCTGACCATTGCACCGCCGTGGCGGTAGCCCTTTAATCCGGATTCGTCGATCAACTGAGCCGTAAAACGTCCCTCATAGCGCTTAAAGGTACTTCCTGCGCTGGGATATTCAAGGGGCTGTTTTTCCACGCGACGAGACATATAATCGTCCATGCTTGCGCGGATGGCAGCAGCATCTCCCTCTTGCAAGCCAAAGGTTGCGGAAAGGATCAAATCGTCGTTTTCCTCAAAGCGGCTGGTACGGTAAGAAAGAGCGAGTTCTTCCACGGGATAGGTGCAAACCTCGCCCGAAGCAGTTACGCAAGTAACGGAGGTAATAACGTCACGGCACTCCGTTCCGTAAGCGCCTGCATTCATAAAGACGGCTCCGCCGACGGTTCCGGGGATTCCGTACAATGCTTCCATTCCCGTCAAAGCGTTCTTCTGCGCAAGAGAAGCCACGGTAGTCAAAAGCACACCGCTTTCCGCAGTGATGCAGTTTCCGTTTACCTCGGATTTTTTCAAGCCGATCAAAGACAAAATAAGCCCGGGATAACCTTCATCCTTTGCAATTACGTTCGAGCCGTTACCTAGAACGAAAATGGGGATGTTTTTCTTTTTGAGAATCGGATAAATCGCGGCCGCGGCAGAAACGGTTTTGGGGAACAGAACCGTTGCATTTCCGCCGGTTTTAAAAGAAGTCAGTCGGGAAAGCGAATAGGATTGACAAAGCTCATACTCGTCCGCGCAGATTTTTCCTGCCGCTTCAAGCTCGGACAAAATCGCCGAAAGGGTTTCATAAACAGACATAATTACCTCCAAAGAAGTGCGGCGCCGATAATGCCCGCATCATTTCCAAGTTCCGCTTTTTTCAAAACGGTTTTCTTTGCACAGTTGCGTGAATACTGCTCGCGCTCCAAAATCTCTCTCACGGGAGCAAGAAGGGTTTCCCCTTCCGCGGAAATACCACCTCCGACGGAAAGAATTTCGGGCTGGAAGATATTGACCATATTGGTAATACCAATGGCAAGGTACTTGGTAAATTTATCGAGAACCTTTTGCGCGCTCTCATCACCGAGACGCAGGGCATCGAAAACGGTTCTGCCGTTGACGTATCCCTTTCCCTCTTTCATAACCTTCCACATAAGGCTATCGGGATTTTTCTGCATTTCTTCTTCGGTCATACGGCAAAGGGCAGTTGCGGAGCTGTAACTCTCCCAGCAGCCTTTTCTTCCGCAGGAACAAGGCACGCCGTCGGTTTCAATGACCACGTGTCCCAATTCCGCACCTGCGAAATTAAATCCGTGAAAAACTTTTCCGTCCAGGACAACACCGCCGCCGACACCCGTTCCGAGGGTGATAAACACCGAGTTTTTGCAACCCTTTGCGGCACCTGCCTCCGCCTCACCTTTTGCCGCGCAGTTGGCGTCGTTTTCAAGCCCGATTCGGGCAATTCCCGTGCGCTTTTTCAAATCCTCAGCAATATTAAAATTCAAAAACGAGGGCAAGTTACAAGAATATTCTATTACGCCCGTATCAGAATTTGCAATGCCGGGAGCCGCAACGCCGAGAAACGCGATTTTTTCTTTACCAAAGCCGGATTCGGCAATAACGCTCTCTACCAGAGCCGCCATATCCGTCATAATTTCTTCAACGGGGCGGTCCGCACCCGTTTTACAGCTTTTTTTCAAAAGAAGTTTTCCGTTTAAGTCAACCACACCGCAAGCGATGTTGGTTCCGCCTAAATCAATGCCGATATAATACATTTATTCGTCGCCTCCAAATTGCTTCATCAGTCTCTCTTCCAATTCCTGCGCCGTGTTGAAGCCCATCAATCTTTGACGGGTATTCATGGTTGCAATCTCGATAATAAGCGCAAGGTTACGACCGGGTCGAACGGGAATCGTAACGGAAGGAATTTTGATTCCCATCAGTTCCGTATATTCCATCTCCATTCCCAATCGCTCGTAAAACTTGCCTTGTTCCCACTGCTCCAAGTGGATAATCAATTCGATTTTTTCCGTTTCCTTTACGGCACCCATACCGTAAAGTCGGCGAATATCCACAACACCGATGCCGCGCAGTTCCACGTAATGGCGAATGGTTTCGGGTGCAGATCCTACCAGCGTGATATCGGAAACCTTTTTGATCTCCACGGCATCGTCTGCAATGAGACGATGACCTCTTTTCACAAGGTCGATGGCAGTTTCACTTTTACCGACACCGCTGTCACCAAGCAAAAGAACGCCTTCACCGTAAACCTCCACCAAAACGCCGTGTCGGGTAATTCGTTCGGCAAGTGCCACGTTCAGAAGCGAAATCAAGGCTGACATAAAATACGAGGTATCCTTATCACTCATCAAAAGCGGAACGTCGTTTTCGGCAGCCAATGTTTTCGTAATGCTTCGCGCCGCTTTGCCGTGACAAAGGATCACGCAAACGGGTTTGCGCTCCATGAGAGCGCGCAAAGACTCGTTTCTCTGTTCTTCAGAAAGGGATTCCAAATAATCATATTCGGTTTTTCCCAAAATTTGAATTCGATCGGGATCAAAATTTTCGTAAAATCCCGCAAGAAAAAGACCGGGACGATTTACTTCCTTGCGATAGATTTTTTTCTTTCGCTGCTCATCGGTTATGCAAACTTCGATCAAATTCAGTTTTTCAATCAGATCACACAACTTAATAAAATATTTTTCAGTCATCTTCCCAATTCCTTTCCTCTTGTCTAACAGAATTACTATATCACAAAGAAAGAAATAATTCAATGGAAAAAGCATAAAATGCTTCAAAAAACAAACACTAAAAGAAAAAACGGAGGATGTTATGAAAAAAATTAAAATCAATCCGAAAGACAGAAAACCGCGCCCTGTTTTTGAGACGGGCCCCAGCGATATGATTCATCTGCCTCCCAGCAGAACCGATCCCGAGGGATGGTACACAGGACTGCCCCTGGATTTCAAGGATCGTCCCGTACAGGATGCGGACGATTTATAAGGCTTTGGCACATCGTTCGATGTGCCTTTTTTCAAAAAATCTATTGATTTTCTCGAAAAAAACAAATATAATGGTGTAAACTAAAATTTAGGAGGTAACACGATGAGCGCAACAAAATACACCGGAACCCAAACTGAAAAAAATCTGGAGGCTGCTTTCGCAGGCGAAAGCCAGGCCAGAAATAAGTACACCTATTTTGCTTCCACCGCAAAAAAAGAAGGCTACGAACAGATTTCCGCCCTCTTTATGAAAACTGCTGAAAACGAAAAAGAACACGCAAAAATGTGGCTGAAGGAGCTGAAAGGCATCGGTGATACCGCCGCAAACCTGGCTGCTGCCGCTGACGGTGAAAACTACGAATGGACCGATATGTACGAAGGCTTTGCCGTTACCGCCGAAAAGGAAGGCTTCCCCGAACTGGCAAAGAAATTCCGTTTGGTTGCCGCAGTTGAAAAGCACCACGAGGAAAGATATCGCAAGCTTTTGAAGAACATCGAAATGGCAGAAGTATTCGCCAAGACCGAGGTTAAGGTTTGGGAATGCCGCAACTGCGGACATCTGCACGTAGGCGACAAGGCTCCCGCGGTTTGTCCCACCTGTGCACATCCCCAGAGCTATTTCGAAATTCACGAAGAGAATTATTGATTTTTCTACAAAACATTGACAAAATCCACTCTTTTCGTTAAAATAGAATAAAGCAGATGAGATGCAAGAATACGAAAGTGCTTTCTTGCATCTTTTTCGTTATTGGGAAGAATTTTTTCTTCCACCCGGCATAAGATATCTTAAAACATATCAGGGAGGAATTTGTCATGACAGGTATTGAAGGAATTTACGTTGTATTCATTCGTTCTTTCGTTGCAGTCTTGATCGGACTTGTCATCGGTATGGAACGAGCCAGACACGGCAGAGCAGCAGGTATGCGTACCCACGTACTTGTTTGTCTGGGTGCCGCCGTTACTGCAATGACAGGTATTTATATCAACCAATTAACGGGTGGCGGTGACGTGCTCCGTCTTGCGGCGCAGGTTATCAGCGGCGTCGGTTTTCTTGGCGCAGGAATGATCATTTTGAAAAACGATAACATGATCATGGGCTTGACAACCGCGGCAGGTGTCTGGGCTACCGCTACGCTCGGAATCGCCGCAGGTTACGGCTTTTACGCCGGCGCTTTGATCGGCGCAGTCTTCTTTTTGATCACTCTGACCCTATTTTCAAAGTTCGAACGGAGAAAGAAAAACACCTTGGTTGTTTACGTCGAGCTTTGTGAAATGTCCTTGCTGAATGCCTTCATCAAGAACGTAAAAGAGAAGTGCCCCTCCGAGCCCAGCTTCCGCGTTTATGCTCCCATCAGCGGCACAGCAGGTCATTTGGGAATTGACGTAGTAATGGACAGAAGAAAAGGTATGCACGCTGACGAATTTTTGGATTTCGAGAGTGTAGCTTACGCATACGAAGCATAATTTTCAGAAAAAGGAACACACAGAAATGAAAGTTGAACAGTTAAAAGACATCGAATTATTTTTGTTCGATATGGACGGAACTTTGTATTTGGGAAATCAGCTTTACCCCTTCACCAAAGAGCTTCTCGCAAAAATCCGCGAAGAAGGAAAAAAGTATCTGTTCACTACGAACAACTCCTCCAAAAGCCCCGAGGACTACGTAAAAAAACTTGCAAAGCTTGGCATTGAAAGCACCGTTGAAGATTTCTACACTTCCTCACAGGCTACCGCCCATTATCTGCTCGAGAACTATCCCAACAAAACCTTGTACGTTTGCGGAACCGAATCCCTCAAAACGCAGTTGAGAGAAGCCGGCTATACCATCACGGAGGATTTGGATAAGGTTGAATGCATCGTTATGGGATTTGATACGGAGCTGACCTTCAAGAAATTGGAAGACGTAAGCAAACTGCTCTGCGGAAATCCCGATCTCCCCTATTTGGCTACCAACCCCGACCTTGTTTGCCCCACGGAATACGGCAGTGTTCCCGATTGCGGAAGCGTTTGCAAAATGATTGAAAATGCAACGGGTAAAACACCTGTAGTCATCGGAAAACCCGGCGCTTTGATGATGGATCTTGCCAGAAGAAAAATGGGTGCTGAAAAAGAAAAAACCTGCGTCGTCGGCGACCGCATTTACACAGACGTAAAAAGCGGACTGAACGCAGGAATTTGGGGCATTCTCGTTATGAGTGGAGAAACCGACGAGGCAATTCTCGCAGCTTCCCCCGACAAGCCTCATTTGGTTTTGCCCGATGCGGGAGTAATTCTCGACGTTTTGAAAGCATAAAACAAACACAAAAAAGGGACTTTCTCAAGTCCCTTTTTTCTTTTGTATTCTCTTGACCACCGCAGCGATCAAAACGGATGCGGCGTAACCAATCATAATTCCGGCGGTATCCACCACGATATCCGTCACTCTCGATCCCCGACCGGAAAGGGTGGACTGGATCAGCTCGTCGGCAAGTGCAAGAAAGATGCCGCACAAAAGCACACGCTCAAGCCGTGCACGAAGATCTCCCCAAATCAAAATAGACGAGGTCAGGGCAAAGGAATAAAACGCGTATTCCAAAACGTGGAAAAACTTTGCAATGGTTCGCATCACCCTGGTTGCAAACGAAGCCTGCCCCGTGACAACCTTGACGACCACGTCTCTTTTTTCCGTTGCCTGAGTTCCGTCGGAAAAGGCATTCAGCAGAATGAAAGCAATGGCACAGAAAGTGAGAACGGGCAAAATGATTCGAAGAAAGCGCTTCATACTAAGCCTCCGGCAAAAAGCCTTCGGTCTGAAAACCGTCAAAATCCCACTGACGCAGTACCTCGTAAACGGCAATGGCAACGGAATTGGACAAATTCAGACTGCGGATATTTTCTTTCATGGGCAAACGGAGCGCGTGATCAATATGCTCGCGAATGAGGTCCTCGGGAAGCCCTTTGGTTTCTTTGCCAAAAAAGAGAAACACGTCTCCCTCGTAGTTTACTTGGGTATAGTTTTTCTTTCCTTTTGTGGTGAAAAAGTAATAGGTTCCCGAATTCTTTTCAAAGAAATCCTCAAGATTGGGATGAATATGTAAATCCAAATATTGCCAGTAGTCAAGTCCCGCGCGCTTCAAATAGCGATCGCTGATTTCAAAGCCAAGAGGCTCTATAAGGTGCAAAACTGCGCCGGTAGCGGCGCAGGTTCTTGCAATATTTCCTGTATTTTGGGGGATTTCGGGCTCAACTAAAACAATATGGAGTTTTCCGTTTTTTTCAGGCATGAGCAGCGATATAGTCGCAGAGGTCCTGAACGGTAAGGATGGTATGAATCTGATCCTCCTCGATCTCTGCGCCGAATTTTTCCTCGCAAAGGAGAACAAAATCAGCAATATCCAGAGAATTCAGCTTCAGATCGTTTACAAATTCTGCCTGAGGGGTTACCAGATCGGCATCTACTTCCATTTCGTCAACCAAGATTTTCTTCAGTTCTTCAAACATAACAGTTACTCCTATTTAATTTTATAGCGAATGATTTTCTTCGAGGTGTTCTTTTCAAACTCGTTGCGGCGCATCTCCAATCCGCGCACTTGCTTGAAAGAAGGAAGAGAACGGTTCAGCTCGGCAAGTTTTTCTTTAATCACACCGCCGATGGCGTTCAGATCACTTCCCAATCCCATTTCGTCTGCCTTGGCAAAATCGGGATAGATCAGTGCAGTTACTTCCACGTTGTCCTCCGCATTCTTTCTGCCGATTACAACGCATTCTGCAACAAGGTCGAATTTATAGAGATATTCCTCAATTTCCTCGGGGAATACATTCTTACCGTTGTTCAGGACGATTACGTTTTTCTTTCTGCCGGTAATGAAGATAAATCCATCCTCATCCAAATAGCCGTAATCACCCGTGCGGAACCAAGCGCCGGAAAGTACCTCGCCGGTAGCTTCCGGGTCCTGGAAATAGCCCTTCATTACGTTGGGACCCTTTACAAGGATCTCACCAATTTCTCTGCCGTTTTCATCCACTTCCTCAACGTCAATTTTTACCTGAACGCCGGGAATGGCAGGTCCGACGGAACCGGGACGGTTATCATCCTCGGGGCAAACGCTGAGCAAAGGAGCGCACTCGGTAATGCCGTAGCCCTGACAGAGCTTGATGCCGAAAGACTCAAACTCAGCAACCAAATCGGGAGGCATAGGAGCGCCGCCGCAAATAATGCGCTTCAGACGACCGCCGAACACGTCGCGAACCGTTTTGAATAAAAGCTTTCTCGTATCAAGCTTTAATTTCAAAAGGGCATCGGAAACGAGAATGCTTCCGCGAAGAAGCTTTTCTTTATTGCTTTTTTTCGCAGTGTCCCAAATACGCTTGTAAACGGTCGTTACAAACAAGGGTACGAGAACCAGACCCGTAGGACGGAACAACTGGAAATTACGCACGATATACTTAAGAGAATCGTTGATGCAAACCGTTGCACCGATGAAAAGAGGGGTTAAAATACCGCAGGTCATTTCATAGGTGTGATGAATGGGAAGCACGGAAACAACCGTATCACTTTCCTCAAAGCCGGTTACACGGTAAGAGGCGTTGATGGCGTGAATAATATTTTTCTGACAAAGCATAACTCCCTTGGAAGAACCCGTGGTACCCGAGGTAAAGAGAATGGCACAAACCTTCTCCATATCTACGGGAACGCTGTCGTAGTTCTCACTGCCGCCTGCAACCAAGCCTCTGCCGAAATTCAGCATCTGCAAGAAAGGAACCACGCCCTTTTCGGGATAATTTCCATCATCCTCGGTTACTGCGGGATCAAAGGGAATCTTATACTCTAAAGAAGCAAGTTCCTCAAAATCGCCCTCAAAATGAGAAGCAGACTTCGGGCCGTAGACAACTGCCTTGCATCCTACTTTTTGAATGAAGCCGCGTACAGCCTCGGAGGAAAGTTCCTTATCCAAAGGAACGATCACACCGCCGACGATTACCGTCGCAAGATACGTAATAATCCACTCGGGAGAGGTATCACCGATGACGGCAATGGGAGCACCGCCCAAGCCCAGCTCCAAAAACGCCTCGGAAAGCGCGCGAACGCGCTCCTCAAATCCTGCGAAGGTAACGGATTCCAATCCGCCGCCGCGTTTATATACCAAATAATCTTTTTCAGAAAATCGTGCGGCACTGTTTGCAATCATACTGCGAAAATCGTATGCCACATCATTCGTAAGTTTTTTCAAAAGACTGATTCCATCCTTTTCAAAAAAATTAACAAAGAGGATTATAGCCGAAAAAAGCCCGTTTGTCAATAAAAAGAGTTTCTTCTTACAGTTCCCCTGCTTCGGCACGAGCAATCAATTTGCAAGTAGCCGCGCGGAATTCCTCCTCGGTTCCGTCGTTAAACAGGAACAAGTCTGCCATTGCAATAGGGCCGCCCTTTTCCATTTTTTCAATTTCGGCGACGTCACGGCTCTCCGCCTGTTCGGGAGTCAAGGGACGAACGACGCGCTGTGCAATTCTGCTATAACGTTTTTTGCGTTCGGCAATAATGGCTACTACGGTCAAACGATCCCCAAGCGCTTCACGGAGAACCAAAAGCTCCGACCAGGAATAAAGACCGTCCAAGCACACGTTGCTCTTTTTCAGTTTTTCGGAAATTTCGTCTTTCAGTAAAATGGCAAAGGCCGCGGGACCGTAGGTAGCGCGAAGTTCTTCACGCACACTGCGCTCATTTTTCTCGTTACGCTCCAAGCCGCGCTTTTCCAATTCTTTCATTGTCACGCCGCCGAAGTAAACGTACTCCCAACGGGCTTTACGAAATTCCTCGCAGCAAACACTTTTTCCGCTGCCGCACATTCCGACCAATGCAATTACCTGATTCATAGTTTTTACTCCTTCGCAAAACTCTATGTATCTATTTTAATCGAAAACGGCGCAAAAAACAAGCCCTGCGTGAAAAAAAGACTTCAAAATGCACTCTTGACAGGGTTAATACCCCATTTTATAATGGATTCAGCGAGAAAAAAGGAGAATTTTAATGAATATAAAAAAATGTCCCGCCACTTCTCTTTTCCCTCGGCAAAAGAAGGGGCGCGCCGAGGCGATTCACCTGATTTTAAAAGAGCTTTACCCCCATGCGGAATGTGCACTGGAGTTTCACGGAGACCCCTTTCGACTCCTTGTGATGGCAAGACTTTCGGCGCAATGCACGGACAAACGGGTAAACGAAGTTTCCGTTTCTCTTTTTGAAAAATATCCTGACGTGAACGCTTTTGCAAATGCTGATCTTGCGGAATTGGAGGAAGCGGTAAAGCCCTGCGGACTCTATCGCACCAAGGCGGCACAAATTTTAGAAATGAGCAAAATTCTGCTTCGGGATTACAGCGGAGAAGTTCCTGCAAACAAGGACGAGCTTCTGTCTTTACCCGGTGTCGGAGAAAAAATCGCTAACCTGATGATGGGTGACGTATTCGGGGATCCGCACATCGTCGCAGACACGCATCTGATTCGCTTAAGCGGAAGATTCGGCTTGACAAAATCCACAAGTCCCGCCATCGTAACAAGAGAAATGGAGAAAATTGTTCCCAAAGCGGAGCAATCGGATTTTTGCCATCGCGTCATTTTGCTTGGCAGAGAATACTGCAAGGCGCAAAATCCAAATTGCGGCAATTGTCCCTTAATGAAAAAATAACCTTTGAAAGCAGGCTGTTTTTGTCAAAAAGCAAAACGCCTGTTTTCTTTTTTTGCTACTATATTAATATGTTATGGTATTTTGCACAAAAAATCGTCTTTGATTTGCTAACCTTTTACCATTGTCTTTTGTGCAAAAAAATGATAGAATATGAACAACAATGGATATTTGTCTCCATATTGGCAGAAATCCAAAAAAGAAAGGAAATACCACCATGAAAAAAAGAGTTACATGGAAGATCGTGGCAAGTTTGTGCCTGATTGCCTTGATCCTTCCTACGTTCTCAGGACTGTCCTCCACGCCTGTAGTGGCTGAAGACGGTTCTACTCCCACGGCGCCCCCACCCTATGCGCTCGATTTCGTCGGTCAGGAACATCCTTCGATGTACAAGACTGCAGCCGACGTTACCATCGACGGCATCAAAAACGACAACGAGGATTACGTCTTACTTACCGAAAAAACCGACGGAGACAACAACTCCAGCGGCATCTTCTCCTCTGCCGGGTCCATTGAAGGCATCAGAGACCCCGCAAGCGAAGCAAGACCCAAGTATTTCAGAGTTTACGGCAACTATGACGAAGAGGGCTTGAACCTCTACATCGAAGCTAAGAGCCGTTCTATTGATACTTCCAGCAGCAATTTCAAAAACTCAGGCTTACTTCGTCTGTACTTCTCAAATGCTTTTGACAAAGCTGCCGATAAGATTTTTGAGGGAATTTCCTACATTCAGCTTTATTTCGGCACCAGTAGCGATAAAATTGAGAAGAATGAAACCCACTACTCATACGTCGCTGAAAAGTTTGACGACATAGAAGAGATTACGGACTCTACCGGTACCTACAAGTTGACCGCGACGACTTACGAATTTAAGCTTCGTTGGTCCTATTTCGGATACGAGAACTTCGAGAGTGTTGACACCGAGCGTGTCTATTTCTTGCCCCGTTATTTTTACAACGCAATCTCCTCTACGTACTATTGGAACTACGCACTTCCCTGCAAC
The DNA here is from genome assembly GCA_045657125.1 of Eubacteriales bacterium. Classification (GTDB taxonomy): domain Bacteria; phylum Bacillota; class Clostridia; order Oscillospirales; family SIG627; genus RGIG5579. The sequence goes on along the minus strand of JAZOSM010000045.1, from coordinate 2,309 downwards.
ACCACACTTCTCAACAGATACCCTTTCACCGAGATCTACGGCGCATCTCTCACGGCAATTCCCCACGTGCTTGAACTTGAAGAAACCAAGCCCGATGCAAAATACACAAATAAGCCTGTTTTGACGATAAAGGACGAGTTCACAAAGGAAGACGGCAACTACAAGGCTACTTTCGATTATGCTTTGACTGCAAACGGTGCCGTCGCTGAAACCGGTATCCTTTATACCAACAGCGCGAACACCGTGAAAAAGAATCTGGTTTTGACCGATAGCTCTACCAAACATACCTTTGAACTGAGTGGTGGCAAAGCAAGCATTAACCACAATTTCTCTACCGAAAATTACGACACCTTCGTAACCTTCCGTCCTTACGTAAAATATTCTGACGGAACAATCATTTACGGTGACTACACTACCACCTCTCCCAACTACATGGCAAACTCCGCTTTCACCTTTGACAGAGAAGTAAACGTTCTGATGATCGGTTGTAGCTTCAACTACTACTATCTGGACGAACTGGTTTCCATCGGTGCGGCTGACGGTGTTAAGATCAACGCCAACAAGGCTTACTACTCCGGCAACCCTGCAAACGCTACCTGGAACTGGTTGATCCACGACAGCGCAACCTGGCAAGAATTCCGCCATGATTATAAGACCCCCAGCGGCACCAAGATTGAAGCACGCACCCTCAAGGAGATCTTGGAAGGTGGGCCCAATCAGCTTACCTGGGACTTTATCAGCGTACAGGACCACTACAGTCCCACCTATTCCTCAAGCTACGAGAAGTGCCTGAATAAATCCCTGCCCTATTTGGCTAATACCTTCCGTTATCTTGAAGCAACCGAGCCTCAGGCAACCCTGCTTCTCCACGAGACCTGGTCTTACGATGCCAATCACAAAGATATGATAAAGCTCAATGCTACTCTCGATACGGTTAACGCACATCAGAAGAACATCACCGATGCGATCTACTATATGTCCGAGAACATTCCTGCAAGCGGAACCATCGCAAACTACAAGGGTATGCCCATCGTTCCCGACGGTGCTGCTTGGAGCTATGCAAGAAACGGTCTTGAGATCGACGGTACCACCTATAAAGTCGAAGCCTCCAGCACGGGTATCCTGACCAAGGACTTTTACCACGACGGCGAGACCCCCGGCGGTCAGTATCTGAACGCTTGCGTATGGTACGAGGTTCTTACCGGTAACACCTGTATCGGTAACACTTGGCGTCCCCCTTACGCTTTGGACGAATCCCGCGCTCTGGCACTTCAGAAAATCGCACACAAGGCAGTAGCAGATCTGTACGGTGCAGATTATGCAACCAACGTGCCTGACATCAGAAAATAACCAAAAGGAGATACGACAGTGAAATTGAATAAGAAATTTACAATTATCACTTCTGTCCTTCTCAGCGCTCTGCTTGTAACGGGAATCATTTTCCCCTTTGCAACGGCAAAGACTGAGCTTCTCCCCGGACAGAAAGAACTGTTCGTTAAAACGGTAAGCGCTCCTGCTGTTCAAGACGGTATTTTCAACGGCCACGAGCTGGACGGAAAGACCGTTTCCGAATACGGTATTAACGGACCTACCAACGTTTTGACCCCCGGCGATTACAGAGCTGTGGACCTGAGTGGAAACCCCTTGGATACCACACTTCCTTCCTATATCAATTTATATATGGCAAAGGATGCCGACGCTCTGTATCTGGGCATGGAAATTCCCGAAGACCCCCATGCAGGCGATCTGTATGAGTTCACCACCTTCCTTGGCTTTGGTGACAGTGCAGATGCCGACACCATGAACAGCGGTATTTTCACCACGTATAAAATGGATAACGAGAGTTCTCCCAACTTTGACCCCGGCACTTGGATGGATACTCAGGTAACTAAGCTTTCTGCACGTAAGGTTGCTGCAGACGGAACGGTTACCGACACCACTGCAAGCCGCAAGTTCAGCAACCCCGTGGAATACACCCTTCCCGCTTGGGCAAGTGAAACCACTATGAACGGAACTTCCGCTACCTTCTTTGAAGCAGAGCTTGATTTTGAAGACGCTATGCTGGGTAGCGGTCTGGATGCAAACGCCACTCTTCCCGATTACGGCTACTTTGCATTCGAAATCGGCATTTTTGACGGTACTACCAAAATTGGTAATATTGTATTCAATGCAAATCTTGCAAACGACGAAAAAGCTCCCGACGGAGCAATCAAGACGGTTCCCCACCTTTTGAACCTGGACGATGAGTTTGATGAAGCAACTGCAGACAATGCAAACCTGGCTTCCCTTTCCATCGTAAACGGAACCCT
>JAZOSM010000044.1:0-4848 GCA_045657125.1 Eubacteriales bacterium | reverse complement strand
GTGACCTCCGACTTGGGGCGTTTGGGCTTGGGCAAGGACGCGGGGGTGACGTGCGGGGAGGGACCCCAATTCTGCTAAGGAGGGGGGGATCTCTACGCCTGATACTGCAGAAAGTCGGCGCAGGAGGTCGAACTCGTCTCCGTCGGCGTTTTCACCGATGGCGGCAAGGACGGGACGGGAGAATTTAAAGGGAGAGGCGGTGGAGAGAATGACCACGGGATTTTCCGTTTTTTCTTTCTCCTTGTATTCCAATGCGGCGCCGTAAGCCACGGCGGTATGGGGGTCGCAAAGGTAGCCCGTTTCGCGGTAGACTTTGCCGAGAACCTCAGAAGCCTCGTCGTCGCTGAGACAGTAGGCGGTAAAGGTTTCGTTCAGCTTTTTCAGGAGGGTTTCGGGCACGTGGTAAACGCCTTGTTCATTCAGTGCCTTCATCCAGCCTGCAACAGCCTTGTCATCTCCGTCGGACAGCAGGAACAAAAGGCGCTCCAGGTTGCTGGAGACTAAAATATCCATGGAGGGGGAGGTGGTCTGATAGAAGGGGCGGCGCTTGTCGTAGGTGCCTGTTCTGATAAAGTCGGTGAGAATGTTATTGGCGTTGGATGCACAGACCAGCTTTCCTACGGGCAGACCCAAAAGACGGGCAAAATAACCTGCCAAAATATTTCCGAAATTGCCTGTGGGCACAACGAAATCCACCTTGTCACCCCAGGTGATCCTGCCTTCGCGGAGCAAATCTCCGTAGGCTTTGAAATAATAGACGATCTGAGGAGCAAGTCTGCCGATATTGATGGAGTTGGCAGAGGAAAGACGGGCGCCCGTGCCTGCCATCGTGTTTTCCTTGGCAAAGGCGGCGAAAATGTTTTTCACACCTGTTTGAGCATCGTCAAAATTGCCCTCAATGGCAGAGACGAAAGTGTTTTCTCCCCGCTGAGTTACCATTTGCGCTCTCTGTACGCGGCTGACACCGCCGTGGGGATAAAAGACGAGAATCTTCGTGCCCTCTACGTCGCAAAAGCCCTGCAGGGCGGCTTTGCCCGTGTCACCGCTGGTGGCGGTGAGAATTACGATCTGATCGGTTACGCCAAGCTTTCCGCGGCTTTGTGACAGCAGATGGGGGAGAATGGACAGCGCCACGTCCTTAAAAGCGCAGGTGGGGCCGCGGAACAGCTCCAGCACGTAGTCGTCGCCCACTTTCACCGTGGGGGCAATATCCTCGGTCTGAAATTTTCCGAAATAGGCTTTATGCACCATGCTTTCCACTTCCTCGCGGGTAAATTCGGGAAAGAGGGTGAACAGCACGTCGGCGGCGATGTGGTAAAAATCTTTTTTCACGGTTTCTTCTGCGGAAAATGCGGGGAAAGAAAATTCCTCGGGCAGGTACAATCCGCCGTCCGGCGCGATTCCCGCCAAAATCGCTTCACAGGGGGAAGCGGTGGTTTTTGAACGTGTGCTGCGATAAATCATAGTAAATTCACTTCCATTTTCGTAATTTTGGCTTGACTTTTTGTCGATTTTATGATACCTATAATAATAGGCTAAATTCTTTGAAATTTCAAGGGTTTTCAATAAAAAAGTGTGAAAAAGTATTTTTCAGCGAAAAACAAGTGCTTTTCGTTCGCATACACAATCGGAGGTTTTTATGAAAATAGGTCTTTTGGGCTTCGGCGTTGTGGGAAAGGGCGTCTATGACATCCTGGAACAGATCGACGAACTCGAAGTAAAATACGTGTTGGACCTGCGTGATTTGCCGGAGCTCGGAAACAAACTGACCCGTGATCTGGACGTGATTCTGTCCGATCCCGAGGTGGAAACGGTGGTAGAACTGATCGGCGGTATGAATCCTGCTTACACTTTTGTGAAAAAGAGTTTGGAAGCAGGCAAAAACGTGGTAACTGCCAACAAGCTGATGGTCAGCGCTCATTACGGTGAATTGGTTCGTCTTGCAAAAGACAAGGGCGTTTCCTTCCGTTATTCCGCTTCTGCAGGAGGCGGCATTCCCTGGCTTGTCAATCTGCAGAGAGCACACCGCGTTTCCCGTTTGGAAAAGGTGTACGGCATTATGAACGGCACCACCAACTTTATTTTGGATGCCATGGCAACCATGGGCGAGGATTTCAACGTAGCTCTTGCCGAGGCGCAGAGACTGGGCTTTGCCGAGGCAGATCCCTCCTCTGATATTGACGGTTTGGATACCCGTCACAAGACCACCCTTTCCGCAAACGTGGCGTTCGGTGTGGCTTTGGATGACGAAAAGGTGGACGCTTTCGGAATTCGTTTCGTGAAAAAGGCGGATATTGATACGGCAAGCGAGGCAGGCTACGTGGTCAAGCTTTTGGGTGTTGCTTATCGCGGAGAGCAGGGCATTGCCGCATTTGTAGAGCCTACCTTGGTTCCTGCGGAAATCCCCGAGGGAAATATTCACGGCTGTGACAACATCATCTGTTTTGACGGAAGTCACATCGGAAAGACCTGCTTTATCGGCGCAGGCGCGGGCAGATATCCCACCGGCTATGCGGTAGCGCAGGATTTGACGGATATCGCTTCCGGTCTCGGCGGATTTTATAATGAAAAAATGGAGGATGCCCCCGTGAACAACGGTGCGGAGGTGCACCCCTACTACGTGCGTACCGATTTTACCGAGGATGCTTTCTTTGCCGCTTTGGAGAAGAAGCCTTTCGGATGCGGTTATGCAACCGAGCCCGTTTCCGTGCGGGATATGCACGATTTTGCCGCCAGAGCAAAAGAGGCGGGAAAAGAAATTTTCATTGCAGGATTTTGGAAATAAGAGGAAAGGAGCAAGAGATTCTTGCTCCTTTTTTGCCATTGTGGAGGAAATTTTATGGAAAAAACTTTGATTTTGACGGTGGAAACTCCCTTGGGTGCGGTGATTCGCGTATTTGAAGCTAAGACGGAGCAGAAGGAATTTTTTCCCGTTTGCGTGCAGGAGGGCGAGACGAAATTTTGTCTTTGTCAAGGCAGATACGTCATCCGTCAGGAAAAGGCGGGATTTTATTCCGCAGAGCGTTGTATGGATCTGAGCGAGGATACCACCCTTTCCCTTGTTTTGCAGGAGAGAAGTTTGCTGGGATACGAGCCCCACGAGGAAAAAATGGTCTTTACCTACGAGACCTGGGACGATTTTGCTCCCGATGCGGACGCGCGCTGGAAGCCCTACGAATTTTTGTTTACCACCCCGTCCTTTTCCCGCAAGGGAACGGGTGCTCATCGGATTCCCACCAACGATGAGCTGTGGGCGTATCTGCGTGCCGAGGAAGAAAAAAACGAAAATATGCGGGTGTACGAGCTTTTTGAAAGCGCTGTTTACAATCTGTCCGCGCCCATTGCGCTTTTCTCCAAGGATTTGCCCAAGGGTGAAATGACCCTGGAACAGGCGGGTGAGATTTTGCGGAGAAGCGAAAAGCCCGTGGTACACTATCAGGCGCAAATTCACGGAAACGAGACCTCCGGCTGTGAAGCCGCCATGGGTCTTGTAAAATATCTTGCCACCCCCGAGGGTGAAAAGCTTTTGGACCGCATCCATTTGTATATCATTCCCCGACTCAATCCCGAGGGAGCTTTTCTGTATCAGAGAGCAGGCGGTCAGGGACTGGATCTGAACCGAGACTTTTTTGCTTTGTACGGCAGAGAGACCAAGGGCGCTTGGCGTGCCTTCCGCGCTTTTATGCCCTGCCTTGTCATTGACGCCCACGAGCTTCGCACCCACAGGCATCCTCGCGTTCAGCGCTACGAGGATATTTTGCTTTCTGCGGGAGTTGCCCCCAACGCAGACCCTGAGCTTTACGACAACAACTTGAATTTGCTGTATGAGGCAACTGCGGAGCTGGGACGTATGGGACTGCGTAATTTCTTCTATTTGGATCATATCAGCGGTGTGGGTATGGCAACGGGTACCCGTTATTTTGCCGAGCGCGGCGCCATGACGGTTTTGATCGAGAGCCGCGGTATCGACCAGGGTCTGGGACGTTATCACCGCAGAATTATGGGTCAGTTTACCGCTGCCCGAAAGATTTTGGAGGAATTTGCCGCCCATCCCGAGAAATATTCCGCGCCGACAAAGCGTGAGCGCGAGAGCTTTCTTAATCCCTTTGATCGGGAATTTGTGGTGGAGGGCGCGTACACCGATGATCCCGCAACCGATCCTGTTTTCCCCGTTTATTTTTACGACGTGGAAAAGGGCGAGCAGACCAAAACGGAAAATAAGAGCGTGATCATTTACCGCAAGGCAGTACGCACCCGTCCCCGTCCCGAGTGCTATACACTGCCTCTGGGAAAGGCTTGGGAGAGGGAATTGATCGCGCTCTTGGACCGCCACCTTATCTTTTACCAAAAGAACGAGGGCGAGCAGTTTTACACGGGATCCCGCTTTGTACGGGAGGGCGAGAACATCACCCTTTCCCCCGTGGAGAAGCAGTGCTTCCCCCAAGGCACTTTGGTGATTCCCGTGGCGCAGGAAGCGAGCCGTATGGTCAGCTTTTTGTTTGAGGCGGATTGCCCCGATTCGAAAGAGGCGAAAGAGACTCTGAAATTCGATAAGCATTTAAAGGAGCTTTTCTTCCCTGCAGGGGATTTTGACATTTACAGATAATATTTCGCGGAGAGTTTTTTGTGGGCTCTCCGCGATTTTCGTTATTTTGCACAAACAGAGAGGGAAAAGCACGGAGCAATGTAGAAATTTATGATAAATCGTTGACAGAAAAAGCTGTGTGTGGTATGTTGTTTTTAGATTGAGGAATTCAAAATACAGTTCGATCTGAAGAAAGGATGTTTATTATGAATGCACCCGTAGGACAATTGAAAACCAACAAAGGCTTGCTGAAAACCATCTTG
>JAZOSM010000043.1:0-14760 GCA_045657125.1 Eubacteriales bacterium | reverse complement strand
TGGGCGGCGTTCCTGTACCCGCTTTTGATCACGGGTGATCCTGCACGAGATTACGTGTGGCTTCTTATGTGTTACCCCGTTTCCTGGGGCCTTTCCGCCGTTGCCCAATTGATCAGTTACGTGATTTTCCGCAAGACGGATGAAAAGCGTTTTGCCGCCGAGGCAGCGCCTTTGCCAACTTAATAAACCGCGGTGCGAGATCCTTTCGATTTCGTGCTGCGGTCTTTTCATTTTTTTCAACAAAATGATAAAAAAATCGTCCGTTTTTCGATTTTTGTGATACAATTGTAAATGCATTGGAAAAAAGAGGAGGAAGAAATGGCTTCATCAAAAAATAAAATGGATCTGACCCAAGGTCCTGTTTTAAAAAATCTGCTGTTATTTGCAATCCCGATTGTTTTGACAAATCTGCTTCAGCAGTTTTACCACGCCGCGGATATGATCGTGGTCGGCAATTTCGCACAAGATTCCACGGCTTCTCTTGCCGCAGTCGGTTCCACCAATTCCATAACGGCGCTGTGTCTGAATTTGTTCGTGGGTCTTTCCGTCGGTGCCAACGTGATTTGTGCAAAGCTGTTCGGCTCAAGAGAAGAAGAAGAACTCCGCCGTGCCATGCACACCTCCATTCTCCTTGCCGCCCTTTGCGGCATCGGTATCGGACTGTTGGGTGCGTTTGCCTCCCGAACTCTTTTGATTTGGACTTCCGTTCCCGAATCTATTTTGTCGGAAGCTACGCTTTATATGCAGATTATCTTTCTGGGACAGCCCGGCAGTATCGTGTATAATTTCGGTGCAAGTATTCTCCGTTCCCACGGTGATACCAAGCGTCCCTTGTATATTTTGATGACCACGGGTCTTGTCAATGTGCTTCTCAACCTTTTGTTCGTTGCTGTATTTCATTTGGATGCGGCAGGCGTAGCACTTGCCACGATCACCGCCAATTATTTGTCCGCAGGTGCGGTTTTGTGGATTTTGTTTCATCCCGGCGGAGAATTTCGTCTTCGTTTTTCCGAATTGCGCCTTGGGAAAGCGGTTCGCCCCATTGCAAGCGTAGGCGTACCCAGCGGACTGAACAGTATGCTGTTCAGCCTATCCAACGTCATTATCGTCGTTGCACTGAATACCTTGGGTGAAACGGTCCTTGCAGCAAACTCCGCAGGTCACAACGTAGACGCTATGCTTTATCAGATCATTCTTGCAATCTCAAGTGCCTGTATCAGCTTCGTCGGTCAGAACGTGGGTGCAAAAAGGTACGACCGCGTTGATAAACTTTGGAAAATTGCTATGCTGATCACGGCAGGCTTCTTTGTTTCTTTGAGTATCGTGGTGTTTTTTACGGCGGGACATATTATGAAATTGTTCACATCGGACCCGGACGTCATTCTTTACGGCGCTCTCCGCGTAAGAATTATTTGCTGTTCTTATCCGATCTACGCCCTTCCCGAGGTTTGCATCGGCTGTGTCCGCGGTATGGGTAAATCCGCCGTTCCTTCCGCTTTGAACGTGGTGGGTATTTGCGCTCCCCGTATTTTGTGGGTTGCATTCGTCTTTTCCGCATTGAGAAGCGGGGCGGTTTTGCACGATTACGGCATTCTTCTTTGCTGTTACCCCTTGTCTTGGGCAATTTCGGGTATTTTTCAATTTTTCTGTTATCGCTATTACCGCAAACGTTTGGGAAAAGAAGCAGGCTAATCTTTGAGCCGATCGTTTCTGTAAGGAGGTAGTATGGCAACAAAATACAGTATGGATTTGACGCAGGGCTCGGTTTTTAAAAAACTTTTTGCTTTTGCGTTTCCCCTTTGGTTGGCAACCCTGGTACAACAGATTTACCACGCCGCTGACGTAATCGTCGTCGGAAAATTTGCCGAAAATTCTACTACGGCACTTGCGGCGGTAGGTTCCACTGGCTCCGTTACCAATATGATTCTCAACATATTTCTCGGTCTTTCCGTGGGTGCCGGTGTTTGCTGTGCGAATTTCTACGGTGCGAAAAATTACCGGGGGCTTCGCAAGGTAATGACGACCGCCTTGATTTCCTCGGTAGTCGGAGGCGTTTTGGTTTGTGTTCTCGGGCTTTTGGTTTCCCGCCCTCTGCTTGTTTTGATGGGATCTCCCGAGGACGTGATTGACCAGGCAAATCTCTATATGCGGATTATTTTTCTCGGAAAGCCCGCCGTTTTGGTGTATAACACTTGCTCTGCCATTATGCGCGCTCATGGCGAAGCGAAACGTCCGATGTATATTTTGACGGTAACGGGACTTGTCAACGTGGCTTTGAATTTGGTTTTGGTAATCTGCTTTCACATGGACGTGGACGGTGTTGCCATTGCCACCATTGTTTCTCAATGGCTTTCCGCCGCGGTATCCGTGTATCTGCTTTTCCATCCTATGGGAGAATACCGTCTGAAGCTTTCCGAATTTGAGTTTGATAAAAAAGAATTTGCGAAAATTGTCCGTATCGGCGGACCTGCAGGCTTGAACGGAATGGTGTTCAACCTCTCCAATACCGTAGTAATTTCCGCGGTCAACGCTATGGGCTCGGTGGTGGTAGCCGCCGTTTCCGCCGCTACCAGCGTTTCCACTTTAGTCTATACGATTCCCTCTGCGTTTTCCTCAGCGTGTGTCAGCTTCGCGGGACAGAACTACGGCGCGAGAAAGTTTAAGCGCGTTGATCAATGTCTTTGGAACGGCATTCTCATCGTAGAGGTAATGTTTTTTGCGGCAAACGTCTTCCTGACCTTGTTCCCGGAATTGTTCCTGGGACTTTATACGGACAATCGGGAAGTAATTACAACGGCAATTCCAAAACTTTACATCACCGGCTGGGGCTATATGATCTACACCGTGTCGGAAATGGCAAACGGTTGTCAGCGAGGTTTCGGAAAGTCTATGGGACCTACCGTTTTGAATATCCTTTGCATTTGCGGTGTTCGTGTCGCGTGGGTTATGTTTGTGTTCCCGTTTATGGAACAGAATCTGATCTCCCTGTACGTGGTATTTCCCATTTCCTGGATGTGCTCCGCGATTGCACAGCTGATCAGCTATTATCGGTCGCGAAACAAGAAGATGCGTCTTGCAATGGAGGAGGGGACTCTCCCTCAGAATGTATAAATTTTAGGAGAAAAATATGGCGAACAAACATGGTATTGACCTGACGCAAGGTGGGGTTTTCAAACGCCTTTTGGTTTTTGCGTTTCCTCTTTGTATATCCAATTTGTTACAGCAGCTCTATCATTCCGCCGACGTTATCGTTGTAGGAAGATTTGCCAAGGATGCCACGGTATCTTTGGCGGCGGTTGGTTCTACGGGACATATTACCAACCTTTTACTGCTGCTCTTTGTGGGCCTTTCCGTCGGTGCAAACGTCATTTGCGCCAATCGCATCGGTTCAAAGGATGAAGAAGGCTTCCGCAGAGCGATTCATACGGCGATGCCTCTTGCGTTTTTATCGGGAATTTTTATGGCGGTTGCAGGATATTGGGCAGCACCCACACTGCTTCGGTGGATGGGATCCCCCGAGGAAGTAATCGGACCGGCAACCGTTTATATGCAGATTGTTTTCTTGGGTCAGCCCGGCAGCTTGGTGTACAATTTCGGCTCGGGCATCCTTCGTTCCCGCGGTGATACCAAGCGTCCTATGTACATTTTGATTTGCACAGGTCTTGTCAACGTGCTTCTTAATCTTGTTTTCGTGATTGTGTGTGGACTGGATTCGGCAGGCGTTGCCCTTGCCACCATTATCGCCAACTATCTTTCCGCAGTTGCAATTTTGTATTTCCTGTTCAAAAAAGACGGCGGATACCGAATGAAGTTTAGAGAGCTTCGGGTGGATCTTCGCGAAGCGGCGGCCATTGCCCGCGTGGGAATTCCCTCGGGACTGAACGGCATGGTGTACAGTATCTCCAACGTTATTATTACAACCACGGTGAATTCCCTGGGGTCTATTTCCATTGCTGCAACCTCCGCTTCCACCAGCGTTTCCTCCATCGGACACGTGGTTCCCGCCGCCATTGCTACCGCCTGTGTCAGCTTTGTTGGTCAGAATTACGGTGCAAAGAATTTTAAGCGTATTGAAAAGGTATTGTGGTGCGGAATTTTGATGGGTGCGTCGTTTATGGCGGTGGTGAGCACGGCGTTTACCATTTTCCCTGAATTTTTCTTGGGACTTTATACCGAGGATCTCCGCATTATCCGGGAAGCTTATCCGAAACTGCTCCTGAACAACTGGGGCTTTGTTCTCGATACGGTAAATACGGTTTCTACCTGCTGTTTGCGCGGAATGCGGCATTCCAGCGGACCTGCTCTGCTGAATATGTTCTTTGTGTGCGGTACCAGACTGATTTGGACGCTTTTGATATTCCCGTTTTTGCCTCAGACGCTGGGCTATCTGTGTATAGCTTACCCGATTTCCTGGGGACTGAGCGCCATTGCAATGCTCATTTATTTCTACAAGGTCAAGAAAAACGAGGAACTGTTGGCACTTTCGGAAGCGGCTGCATAAATTCGTCCGGTTTGGAGCATTCCCGCGCCTCCTTCGGGAGTGTTTCTTCCGCAAAACGGAAAAAGTGAAAAAAACTCGTTCTGTGCCTTGACTTTTTCCGTAACTTATTATATAATAACGATTGATTTATTTTATGGGAGGCATTATGACCCTTTACGATCGTTTGGTGCGGACCTTGGGCCCCTTGATCCGCTTTGTTTATCCAATTCGTCTTTTGGATCTTCCCAAGGAACTTCCGGAAGAAGGGCTTATCGTGTGCCCGAACCATATTTCGTTTTTCGATCCCTTGTTTCTTGCCATTACGTTGCCTCGTCCCCTTACCTTTATGGCGAAGGAGGAACTTTTCAAAAGACCCATCGTGGGTTATTTGGTGAAAGGGTGCGACGTGATTCCGCTGTCCCGTGACGGTGGTGACGCGGCGAAGCTTCGTCTTGCCGTGCGTGAATTGAAGGCAGGAAAGGTTTTCTCCATCTTCCCTCAGGGCACTCGTCTTCGCCATCCCTTGCAGAAAGAGGAGTTTAAGGCAGGCGCGGGTATGATGGCTACATTGGCAGGGGTAAAGGTACTGCCGGTTGGAATCTATGCCAAAAATTTCAAGGTTCGTCCTTTTCGCAAGACCTATATCGCATTCGGCGAGGTTGAGAAATTTGATTGTCCCGAAGATATGGGAAAGAAAGAACAGGCACTTTACGTAACCGATCGCATCTTCGAGCGAATTTCCGTTCTTGAAGAAAAAGCGAGAAATACAGCAAAGAAATGAAAATTTTACTTTCTGAACACGCGGGCTTTTGCTTCGGTGTTCGTCGTGCGGTAGAACTTCTGGAGCAGGAGATTTCCCGCGGTGAAAATGAGATTTTCACCCTTGGACATATCATTCACAACGAGGATTTTAACGAATCTCTTGAACGCAGAGGCGTTCGGAACATCGGTACGGAGGATCTTGACCATCTTCCGAAAAATGCCAAGGTGTTCGTTCGCACCCACGGTATCCCTCTTTTCGTTATTGAAAAGTTGGAACGGGAGGGGATCGGCTATGTAGACGCCACCTGTCCTTTCGTGAAGAAAATTCACAGCATCGTTGTGGACGAGGAGAAAAAAGCACTTGCGTCGGGAAAAGACGTGGTGTTCGTCCTTCTCGGTGACGCCAATCACCCCGAGGTTCTCGGAATTGTCAGCTGTGCGAAAAGTTTTCCCGTCAAGGTGATTTCCGATTTGTCGGAACTTACGGAATACGAAAAAAATGCATCTCACGATGCACTTCATATATTCCTTTCCCAAACGACCCATAGCGTGGCTGAATGGGAGAAATGCTGTGCTTTTGCCAAAAACGCCTTTCCGCATACGGTGTTTTACGACACCATTTGCAACGTGACGGGAATCCGTCAAAAGGACGTGCGGCGGATCGCCGAGCAAAGTGACCTTGTGGTCATCGTAGGCGGTATGAGCAGCAGCAATACAAAAAAACTGGTTTCGGTCAGCAAAGAGATTTGCGATACCGTTCATATCAGAAATGCGCAGGAACTTCCGCGCGAAAAATTAAAAAAGAATATGACTGTCGGTGTCTCGGCGGGAGCCTCGACCCCTGACAGTGTTATCAAGGAGGTAATTCAAACCATGTCGGAAATCAGAAACGACGAAATGAGCTTCGAGGAGATGCTCAACCAAACATTCAAAACTATCAGAACAGGAGAAGAAGTTCAGGGAACTGTTACCAGTGTATTCACCAACGAAGTGCATGTAGACCTCGGTATCAAGCATACCGGTATCCTTCCTTCCTCGGAAGTTATTGACAGTGAATCCGATCTTGCCGCAAACTTCCACGTAGGCGACGAGATTACCGTACTCGTACAGAAGTTTAACGATCCCGAAGGTACCGTTCAGGTATCCAAGAAGAGAGTTGACGCTCGTGCTAACTGGTCCAAGATTCAGGAAGCTTACGAGAACGGCGTTACCCTTTCCGGTAAAGTTACCAGCGTAATCAAGGGCGGCGTTTTGGTTACCTGCGAAGGTCAGACCTATTTCGTTCCTGCATCCCTCACCGGTTCTCCCAAGGGTGCAAGCCTTGATCCCATGCTGAATCAGGAAGTTGCTTTCAAGCTTGTAGAGATTGATCCCGTGAAGAAGAGAGCAGTTGCTTCCATTCGCGAAGTTCTCCGCGAAGAGAGAAAGGCTCTGGAGGAGAAGTTCTGGGCAGAGATTGCCGTTGATAAGGTTTACACCGGTAAGGTTAAGTCCATCACCTCTTACGGCGCATTTGTTGATCTGGGTGGCGTAGACGGCATGGTTCACATCCCCGAGCTCTCCTGGAAGAAACTGAAGAGCCCTGCTGAAGTTGTCAGCGTAGGCGACGAAATCACCGTATTCGTTAAGGAAATCAATGCTGAAACCCGCAAGATCAGCCTTGGTCACAAGACTGAAGACACCAACCCCTGGAAGATTCTCGCAGATAAATACCAGGCAGGCGACGTTGCTACCGTTAAGATCGTTAGCCTGACCACCTTTGGTGCATTTGCTGAATTGATCCCCGGCATCGACGGTTTGATTCACATTTCTCAGATCGCAAACCGCAAGATTGCAAATCCCGCTGAAGTTCTCGCAGTTGGTGACGAAGTTCAGGTAGAGGTTGTTGATATCAACTATGAAACCCGCAGAGTCAGCCTGTCTATGAGAAGCCTTTTGGAGGCTGAAGAAGCAAGCGAAGAGGAAGCAATCGTTGCAGAGAACTCTGAGTACATCGCAGAGGCAAAGGAAGAAGCTCCCGCAACCGACGCTGAGTAAGAATCAATTTTATAGAGTGAGAATTTTGCCGAAAGCGAGAGTTTTCGGCAAAATTTTTCTTCATAAAAGTTATTCCCGTTCTCTCCCGTGGGGAAATCTCAGAATGATTCGAGCGATCCCCTTTATGTCCCACGGTACAAAGGGATAGAGATAGCTTTTTCCCTCGGCGCCTTTTGTGGTTACCAAAACCGCAAGCCAGAAAATCACACCGCAAACAAGTCCCCATATTCCGAAAAATTCTACCAAGAGAATCAGGGTGATGCGAATGAGCTTGAAGCTGTAGCCCAGTTCGATGTTGGTAGGAATGAAATTTGCAATTCCGGTAAATGCGGAATACAGAATGGTCTGCGGAACAAACCACCCGCTTTCTACTGCAAATTCACCCAAAAGCAATCCTCCGATTACGGAAAAGGATGCCGAAAGGGTGCTGGGTGTGTTCAACGATGCCATTTTTAGTCCGTCCATTGCAAATTCAATAATGAGAAATTGCAGGAATAAGGGAACCGCGAAATCCTTTTCTGTGAGAATGAATTGGAAATTGGTGGGTAAGTGTTCGCTTTCACGCACCGCCAATAGCCAAATGGGAATCAGCAGTACGGACGCAAGAAAAATAAACAGTCTGACCAATCGCAAGTAACTTGCGGTAACGGGCGGAAAATAATAGTCGTCGGATTCCTCGAAAAAGTCAAAAAGGCTTTGGGGAAGAAGAATTACCGATGGCGAATTGTCGCAAAGAATGGCGATTTTTCCCTCCATCAAGGAGGAAGCAATTACATCGGGGCGCTCTGTGTAACGAACCTTTGGAAATGGGTTTGCCAGCGAGATGCCTTTTCTCGGAACCAAGAAATTTGCAAGGTTTTCCTGGGTCATTGAAAGATTCGGGAGATTTGCTTGTTGCAGTCTTTTTCGGATTTTTTTCAAAAAAGACTCGTCTGCTTTGCCTTTCATGGAAAGCAGAGCTACCTCGTTTTGAACGGATGTTCCCAATATAAATTTTTCTGTCTGCAAGAGTGGTGTTCGCATTAAACGTCGGATTTGTGTTAAATTGGAAACCAGGCTTTCGCAAGTGCCGATGTGTGGTCCGCGCAGGGTGCGATCTTTTTCCGGTTCCTCCGGCGCTCGTGTGGCAAAATTTCGGATATCCATCAGAAGGATCTCATCAAATCCCTCCAGTGTTAAGGAGGCGCTTCCGCGAAGCACTTCGTTGGCGGCATAGACGGGATCGCAGGTGATCTCGCATCCCCCGAACGGGATGGAGGTTTCTGACAGTTCTTTCAGCGATGCAGGAGGCGTTTTGACGTGCATCAAAGAGGAGAGAATATTTTCGATGGAAATTGAATCTGCAAATCCGATCAAATAGGTGAAAGTACCTGTTTGATTAAACAATATAACGGGCCTTCGCTTTAAATCGTAGGCAGTGTCGGCCCAAAGCTGTCGTTCTAATTTTTTTTGAATTGAATGATTGTGATCCATATATACTATTATAACCGAGTGTGAAACAACTATTCTAATCTATGAAAGGAATCGAAGTGTGAGAATGAAACGATTATTCGGGATTGCATTTTGCATCGTTCTGCTGCTGTGCTGCACGTTTTTTACTTTGAACGCATTTGCAGAAGGGGAATCCTTTGTCATTATTCTTACCGAGATGCCCGAACAAAGTGGTACGTTTCAAGCAGAGATCGAAGGATTGATCACCGAAGGAAACCAATTCTCTGCAAAAAAAGGTGTTCAAGTTCACGTGAAAGCGGTCCCCGTTGAAGGGTATATTTTTGATTGCTGGGAATTTTCCAATCCTCCCGATGGTGTAACCGACGAAATGCTTTTGAATCCGGAACTGACCTTTGTGATGCCGGAGGACAGAGTTGTTATCCTTGCGAACTTTAAAGAGGACGGAGAAAAATATACCGTTACGCTGGAAGCCAACGACTGTGGCATGGGAAATTTCGGCTTTATGAAATTCGGTCCCGGCGAAACGGTTTCCGTAGAGGCTTTGGCTTATGAGGGATACCGATTTAAACGTTGGATCGATCCCACCTCCGCTTTGGAAAACGTAGAGCTCCCAAAGGATTGGGAAAAGCAAAGCGGTTTTACCTTTGCAATGCCTGAACGGGACGTGGTTCTTGAGCCTGAATTTGAAGCCATTACCTATTATATGACCGTGAAAACCGTAGGTCAGGGCGAAGCCTTGATCGGCGGAAAGCAAAAGAACAGCGCGGGAAAATACGAGTTCCACGTAGGCGAAACGATTTTTATTGCAGCATACCCCAACAAAGACTACGCATTTGTAAATTGGAGCGCCTCGGACGGGGCGACGCTTGCCGAGTTTGAGAAGGCGGAAACTTCCGTGACCTGTCCCGCCAATGACTTTACTCTTACCGCAAACTTTGCTTCCAACGTGCGAAAGCTTACGATTGAAACCGCGGAGGGCGGCACGGTACAACCAAAGCCCGGTGTGATGAACGTCGGTGTCGGCAATATCGTCTCGCTGATTGCAACCCCAAACGAAGGCTACGCTTTCTCTCATTGGGAGTGTTCCTCGGACCAAGGTAAGTTTGAGGCGGAAAAAGATTCCGATACCAGCTTTACCATGCCCGACAAAGAATGTACCATCAAGGCCGTTTTTATGAAAGGCGGTTACCGTCTGAACCTTACCGCCACTGCAGGCGGCGAAGCAAAAGGTGACGAGGGCGTGTATGAGATGGGCGAAAAGCTTACCATCGAAGCCTCCTCTTTTGAAGGCTACGTGTTCTCCCATTGGAAATGCAGTGTCAACGGCGTTGTCAAGGATTCCAAAAAATTAAAAACCAAGATTGAGATCCCCGGTGAAGACGTTACGGTCACAGCCGTTTTTGTATTACAAGCAACCCTTGAACCGGAAGAACCCCTCCCCCCCGAGGAGAAGAACGTAAACTTTACTTGGGTTGTTTTGGTGGTGGTGTTCATCTTCTCCGCAATCGCCATTGGCCTTGTGGTTTTGAGAGAACAGTTGAATCTTTCTTATCGTTATCTGATCGGTAAAGGATATGAAAAGTTCATCGGCTGGTTTAAAAAGAAGAAAAAATAAATAAGAAAAGAAGCAAGTCCGCGGTGATGTACAATCCCAAAGTTAGACACTTTGGAGGTGCATATCACAGACTTGCTTCTTTTTTGTTAAAGGGAGATTTCATAATCACCTGTCAGTTCAGGGTCGTGGGTCACCACGACGATACAGGCGTCCATAGCGAGCTCCCGAATGATCTTGGAGATGTTTGCGCGATTTTCGGGGTCTAATTCCTTGGTGGGTTCATCCCACAAATAAAAATTTCCGCCGTAGTAAAGACTGCGGGCAACTGCCGCGCGCAGCCGCATACCGCCCGAAAGTTCGCGGGGCATTTTGTGCGCGTCTTTTTCCAAGCCCAAAGCGTTCAGGTACTGCATGGCAAGCGCTTTATCCTTGTCTTTTTTTACAAGCAGAACGTTGTTCAGTACCGAAAGATGGGGAACCAATCGCGGCTCCTGGAATACACAGGATACTTTGAAATCCTGCGGGATTTTCAATTCTCCGCCGTCCGCTTTTTCAAGACCCGCTAAAATGCGAAGCAACGTTGTTTTGCCGCAACCCGATGCACCGCGGATCAATATCAAGCCCTTTTCGGGGAATGTGTAACTGAAATTATCCAAAACGATTTTCTCGTAGGATTTGGAGATGTTTTTTGCGATCAGCATAATTCTCCCTCCTTTTTCGAAAACAGTGCGGAAAAGATCTTTTCGGGAACGATGCTGAAAAGAATAATAGCAAAGGTCCACGCGTACAGATCTGCCGTTTCAAGATAAAACTTGGCGTTGTAGATCATAAGTCCCACGGAAACCTTCGTCAGTGCCATTACTTCCGCGGAAACACTGGCTTTCCAGGCAAGACCAAAGGTGGTTTTACCTGCGCTGAGAATGTAGGAGAATACTTGAGGAAGGTCGATTTTCAAAAAAGTTTTGACGGGGGATAATTGAAAGGTTTTTGCCATTTCGCCCAATAGAGGATCTTTTTTCTCAAAGCCTAAAATGGTGTTCTGCCAAACGATGGGCACAACCATCAAAAGGCTGATAAACGACGGCACACGGTCGGTGGTCATCCAATACATAAGTACCAGGAAAAAGGATGCTACGGGTGTCGCGCGCACCACTGCCATCAAAGGAGAGATCAATGTCTTTACGATCTTTAAATAATAAGACAGCGTTCCAAGGGCAAAGCCCAAAAGAATTCCGCCTGAAAATCCGAAAAATACGCGCAGGAACGAACGTCCCAAAATGGTGTAAAAATCTGCCGTCTGAGCCAATTCCCAAAAACGGACAAGCACTTGAAAAGGGGAGGGGAGGATCAATTCACTTCCTGCTTTTTTGGCACCCCAAAACCAAATCAAAATCCAGAAAAGAAGGACGGCAAAGGTGATTGCCGCCCTTTTGAAAAATTTTTTCATCTTAGTATGCGTAATAAATGTCGTTTTCGGGAAGGGCGCCGCCTACACTCTTGGGGTTAGCGTCAAAGAGTACCTGCAGACATTTGCCAACGGCGGTCTGCATTTCCTCGCCTGCCAAGAAGGTGATGTTGCATCCGGGGAGAGCCGCTTTTGCAAGGGGAGCTTTGGGAAGAATTCCCGTTTCAACAACGTGATTGATTGCTTCGTCACTTGCAGTGTTGACGTTGTTCTGACTTGCATCGTAATCTGCGAGGAAGTCTTTGATCGCTTCGGGATTTCGATCAATGAAATCTTTTCTTGCGATGAATACACCCTGAATCAAGGTGTTGCCTTCTCCTGCAACTTTGTTCCATTCCTCGGTCATGTCAAGGCAGGTGCGGAAGTTTTTGTTTTGGGTCAAAAATGCGGATTTCTTGGGTTCGGGGAGCATACCGATGGAGCCGGGATTCTTGATCAGCTCCTCACATACTTCGTCACCGCCGGTGCGGAATTCCAAGGTAACGTCCTTGTCGGGATCAATGCCGTTTTCTTTCAGAACGTAGCGCAGAACGTATTCGGGAGTGGAACCGGGGTTGGGCGCGTAGATGGTCTTGCCCTTCAGATCTGCGATGGACTTAATGGTTTCTCCGTCCTCAACGATGTGAAGCACGCCCAGGGTGTTAGCACAAAGGATCTGAACCTTGCCGCCGGTTTTCTGATACAGGGTAGCTGCCAGGTTGATCGGCACTGCGGCAATGTCGCACTGATTGCCGACGATGGGACCTGTGATCTGGTCGGGAGAGGAAACCAGCTCGATTTCATACTTGCCTTTGTTTCCGCTGCCTGCTTTTTCATTGTGCATCAAGGTAGCAAGTCCCAAGCCGGTAGGTCCGGTCAAAGCCTTCAGGCGAACAACCGTTTTGTTTGCAGTCGTTTCTTGTACTTCTTCGGTTTTGGTTTGAATTTCGGTTTGCGCTTCTTTGGTTTCGGTTTGCACGGGCTCTGCGGCACAGGAGCAAAGTCCGAAAACAGTCAAGAGAGCGAGTGTGAGAGCGATAATTTTTTTCATGATGATATTCCTTTCATATATATGATTTGTATAAATGACTAAACCGATTCGTGATTGAGCAAATGAATTTCTTTTTTCTCCCGACGAATAAATCCGTCTGCTTCCAGTTTGTCCAAAGCGCGGTATAAACTTGCCCGTCCCAAATGCAATTCCTTTGCAAGCTGTGAGAAAGAGGAATCAATTTGGCAGATATTGTTCTCGTCAGCGTGCTGGGTCAGATAACGCGCAAGTTTTCCCTCTGCGCCTTTGGCGGTGAAAGAAGCGATCTTTCGGTTTAAAAAACAAATGCGGTCGGTGAGAAACGAGATGAGGTTGCGTCGAACCAACTTGTCTTCCCAAAGCGCCTCTGCCTGATCTTCGCGGATGAACAAAATCTCGCCGTCGCTTTTTGCGTAAATGTAAGTGCCTGCTCCGGGACTTCCGAACAAAGCGGAAACACCGAACAAGCTGCCCGCGCGCAGTCGATTCAGCGGCGTCGGATTCTCTCCCGAAGCGTAAACCGTAAGAGAGCCGGAAATCAAAATGCCGATCTTTCGAATGGAGTTTTCTTCCAAATATATTTCGTCCTCGGCTGTGAAACGTTGCAGCTCTGCGCCGCTTTTTTTCAAAAGCTGTGCGATTTTCTGTTCGTCACAATCGCGAAACAGAGCGCAGCCTTTTAAAATGCTTATTACAGCCTCAGTCATAAAACCTCCGAGAGTGTCTCATTTGATACAGTTTGTATTATAACAGTTGTAAGGGGACGTGTCAAGAAAAAGTACAGAATTTCTATAGAAAAAAGTCAAATTTCTCTTGTATTTTCTTTGGATTGGGTGTAAGATAATAAATATAAAATTTGTGAGGTAAAAAACACTATGTCTATGAAATTAAGCACGGAATTTTCCACTCCTTTTTACACGAATGAAGCTTATGACAAAATCGTTCCCGAAGCACAGAAGGGCTTGGAGACCGTTCGCGAGCATTATGCAGCAGGTCAGGACCCCTTGGGCTGGTTCACTCTGCCTGAGGATTACGATAGAGAAGAACTTGCCAGAATTCAGGCTTGCGCCGCAGACATTCGCAAAAAGTGCGACGTGTTCGTTGTAATCGGTATCGGTGGTTCTTATCTCGGTGCCCGCGCGGCAATCGAGTTTTTGCAGGGCAATTTCCATAACAATTTGAGAAAAGACGGCCCCGAAATTTATTTTGCAGGTACCAGCGTGGACGGTGACTATCTTGCCGACCTTTTGAAGGTTTGCGAGGGCAAGGATATTTGTATCAACGTCATTTCCAAATCCGGTACCACCACCGAGCCTGCTATTGCTTTCCGCGTATTCCGAGATCTGATCGAGGCAAAGTACGGCAAGGACGAGGCAAAGAATCGTATCTACGTTACCACCGACAAAAACATTAAGCCCGGCACTCTGAAAGAATTTGCTACCGCAGAGGGATATGAGAGCTTCGTGGTGCCCGGTAACATCGGCGGAAGATATTCCGTTTTGACCGCAGTAGGTCTTTTGCCCATCGCTGTCAGCGGCGCTGACGTGGAGGCAATGCTCGCAGGTGCTTTGGAAGCAAAGAAAGAGTTTGCGGAAAACGACATCGAAAAGAACATCTGTATGAAGTACGCGGCTCTGCGTAACCTTTTCTATCGCGACGGCAAAAAGTTTGAAATGTATGCCTCCTATTCTCCCGCCATGGAACTGATGGGGGAGTGGCTCAAACAGCTTTACGGCGAGTCCGAGGGTAAGGACGGCAAGGGTATTTTCCCCGTTTCCGCCATCTATTCCCGCGACCTTCACTCTTTGGGCCAGTACGTGCAGGAGGGTGAGAGAACCATGTTCGAAACCGTTTTGCAAATTGAAAAGCCCGCAGTGGATTTTGCCATTCCGAAGGCAGATGAAGATATTGACGGTCTCGGCTACCTGGAAGGTAAGAATATGGACTTTGTCAATAAGAATGCTTTCCGCGGTACCGCCCTTGCACATCAGGACGGCGGC
>JAZOSM010000042.1:0-7602 GCA_045657125.1 Eubacteriales bacterium | reverse complement strand
CGCCATCATCACCAGAGCCGGAATGGGCGAAACCAACAACATTCCTCTTTCCTGCGTTACCTTTGGTGATTTCGCTTTCTGTGCATTCCCCTACGAAATGTTCCACGCCAACGGTAAGCAAACCCGCGACGCTTCTCCCTATAAGATGACCTTCATCAACTCCCTGGCAGGCGGTTCTTACGGATACATTCCCACCAAGGAAGCCTTCCCCCACGGTTCCTACGAGGTAGTAACCTGTAAATATACGGAGGGTTGCGGCGAGCAGTTCGTTGCTGATATGATCAAACTGCTCAACCAGTGCAAAAACCCCGCGTAAACCACACAATCAAATAACGAAAAACGGAAATCTTCGGGTTTCCGTTTTTTTTAATTTGGAATCGAAAGAAAGCCTCTGAAAATTGTAAAAATTAACTGAATATTCACTCATTTTCTTCCGTTTTTTGATAGAATGGTGAAAAGCTATATCCTAGGAGGATTTTTATGAAAAAACTGATTGCATTGGCACTTGCGCTTACAACTCTTTTGCCCTTGTGCTCGTGTTCAGCCTCGCTGACCTTGCCCGAAACAAAAGCGGAAGAAACCAAAAAAACTTCCCCTCAAAAGGAAACACAGGATAACGAGGATCAAATCGTCTATCCCGAGGGATTTTCCGTAGGATATTCCATTGCAGATATTTCAATGACCCCCCTGCCCATTTATGAAGGAACTGCAGAATCCATCGCAGACCCCATTATGTTAACCTGTACCGCCGTTTGCGACGGAGAAAACGTGGCACTTCTGATGTCTGCCGACCTGAAGGGCATCAGCGAAGACTTTGCCAAAAAATCCCAAAACACCATTGAGAAAAAATTCGGGATTCCCTCCGAAAACATTATTATCAATACCACCCACACCCACAATGCACATACCGCAGGCGGTTCCAGTGCGGCAGAAGCCCGTTGGGCAACTCTCTGGTTCAAGCAGCTGCTTTTCGTGGTAGAAGACGCACTGTATGATCTGGCTCCCGCCGAAGCCTACGTGGGCACCTCTCACACCAGCGGTATCACCTTCGTTCGCCGCTATCTTCTCACAGACGGTACCTATAAAACCAACCCCGGCGGCAACGCAAAAGCGCACGAATCCGTCGCAGATAACGAGCTTCGCACCCTCCGCTTTGAGCGTGAAGGAACCCGCGACGTTCTTCTGGTCAACTATCAGACCCACTACGGCGGAGCTACCAGTATGTACAAAAATCAGCTCTCCGCTGACTTTATTACTCCTTTCCGTGATACTGCGGAAAAAGAATTGAATTGCTATTTTGCATACCACAGCGGCGCCAGCGGCAACCTGAACTTCAAGTCCGTCATCCCCGGCGAAAGAAAATACCCCAACTTTATTCAGGCAATCGACGGCTTTATGATCGCAACCCGCGACGCACTTTCCAAAGAGGATAAAGCAAACACCGGCAAAATCATTGCCGTAGAGGATACATACGTAGCCAAGGTGCATCATGATTCCGAAGACCGTGTGGCAAAGGCCAAAGAAGTGAAAAACGCAGGCTACGAAAGCGCACAGGGCGAGCTTTTGATAAAAAAATACGGCTTTGCCTCCTATCGCGAAGCTAGAGCGATCGTCACCCGTTCGGGAATGGGTGAAACCGAAGACGTCCGTCTTTCCTGCATCACCTTCGGTGATATTGCCTTCACCGCTTTTCCTTACGAAATGTTTGATAAAAACGGCAAGGATTGCCGTGAAGCATCCCCCTTTAAAATGACCTTTATCTGTTCCCTCACCAACGGCGGCCACGGATACATTCCCACCAAGGAAGCCTTCCCCCACGGATCCTACGAAGTTTTCGTTTGTCGCTACGTACAGGGAACTGCCGAAGAACTGGTGGATAAAATGGTCAGTATGTTAAACGAATGCAAAAACAAAGCCTAATCTGAAAGGAACCTATTATGAAAAGAATCACTGCACTGATTTGCCTTTTGGCAATGGTACTGCCTCTGTGCGCTTGCTCCTCCGATCTTGCAACGAAAAACACCGTAAACACTGCCGAAGAAACAAGCACCCAAGCAAAAAATGGGGAGAAGGGTGAGATCGTCTACCCCGATTCCTTTGCCGTCGGATTTTCCCGCGTAGACATTACCCCTGCCACTCCCATTCCCGTTTATGATACCACCGCCGACGGCGTAAACGACCCTCTGTGGCTGACTTGTACCGCCATTTGGGACGGCAAGCAGGCGGCTTTGATCTATTCCGTTGACTCTTGGTTTGTAGGAAACACCACCGCGGAAAGTGCGTTCAAGAAATTGGAGAAGGAGTTCGGCATTCCCTCCGAGAACATTATGCTCAATTCCACCCACTCCCATTCCGCCCCCAACGTTTCCACCAGTGAAAATCCCGACATCATCCGCTATTTCCCCGTATTTTACAAGCAGGTCGTTGTAGCAGCAGAGGAAGCCCTCCGCGACCTTGACGTAGTAGAAAAGACCTATACGGGAAGAAGCTACACTGAAGGCATCACCTTTGTGCGCCGCTACCTGATGGGGGACGGCACCTATAAGGGCATCGCATCCTCCAACCCCTCCAACGACTATAAGGCCCACGAAACCGAAGCAGACAATGAAATGCGCACCATCCGCTTTGACCGCAAAAACAAAAAGGACGTTCTGATGCTCAACCATCAGACCCACTACGGCGGAGCGCCCTCCCTTTATCCCGATAAGATCTCCGCAGACTTTATTACGCCTCTGCGCGAAAAGGTGGAAGATGAATTGGATTGCCTCTTTGCTTACCAATACGGTGCATCGGGCAACTTAAACTTTATTTCCAACATCCCCGGTGAACGCAAATACGCGTCCTATCCCCAGGCAGTTCCTGCTCTTGCTCAGTACGTAAAGGATGCCGTTTCCGCGGAAAAAGAAATCTCCGTCGGTGAAATCCGCGCTATGGAAACCAAGCTGACCGCTACCGTGAAAAAGGACAGTGAGGAACGCATCGCAAAGGCGCAGGAGATCGCAGATGCCTCTCATAACGAAGCACTGCAGGGTCAGCTTTGCAGACAGTACGGCTTCGAAGCCAAAAATGAGGCAAGCGCCGTTCTCACCCGTTCCAGAAGCGGTGAAACGCAGGATCTTCCCTTGTCCGTCATTACCTTCGGCGATGTTTGCTTTGCCGCATTCCCCTACGAAATGTTTGATACCAGCGGTGTACAGGTCAGAAATGATTCTCCCTTTGAAACGACCTTTATCTGTTCTCTTACCAACGGCGCGTTCGGATACCTCCCCAACAAGGAAGTATTCCCCCACGGATGCTACGAGGTATACGTTTCCCGCTACGTTGAAGGCACTGCCGAGCTGTGTGTGGCAGAAGCCGTCCGTATGCTGAACGATTGTAAAAACGCTGCTTAAAAAATTTGACAAGGAGCTTTCAAACAATGAAAAAACTCATCGCTTTTATTTGCCTTTTGGCGCTCTGCCTGCCCCTTTTGGCTTGCAGTTCCGGATTGAATACCCCCGCTACCGATGAAAAAGCAACTCAAACCGCAGAAACCGTGAAAAAAACGCAGCAAAAAGAGGAAGACGAAAAAGATACTTCCCCCATCGTTTACCCCAAGGACTGCTTCTCCGTGGGCTATTCCCGCGTAGATATCACTCCCGAAGTGCCCATTCACACCTACGACGGCAAGATCGCCCATAAAATTCACGACCCCATTCAGATGACCTGTATCGCCATGAGTGACGGAGAAAACGTATTCTTGCTGTACGGTCTGGATCTGCGCGGTATCCCCACCTCCTTTGCCAACTATTCCGCAGAGAAGATCTCCAAGGAATTCGGCATTCCCGAATCCAACATCTTCCTCAACTGCACCCACACCCATACCTCCCCCGACACCACCGAAGATCCCGACGTGCTGAAATGGAGACAGCTGTTCCTCAAGCAGCTCCCCGTTGCCGCAGAAAAGGCCCTTCGTGACCTGTCCCCTGCAAAAGCATTCGGCGGTATCTCCCATACCGAGGGCATCACCTTCGTTCGCCGCTATCTCCTTGCTGACGGAACCTACAAGTGCAACCCCGGCAGCGGAAGCCACGTAGTCCGTCACGAATCCGATGCCGATACGGAAATGCGGGTGGTACGCTTTGAGCGCGAAGGCAAAAAGGACGTTTTGATGGTCAACTATCAGACCCACTACGGCTCCGTCGGCGCTTATTACCCCGATTCCGTTTCCGCAGACTTCGTTCATTGGCTCCGCGAGGACGTGGAAAGTCAGATGGATTGCCACTTCGCTTACATTCAGGGTGCGGCAGGCAACCTGAACTTTAATTCCGTCATCCCCGGCGAAAGAAAATACCCCACCTTTATGGATGCCATCCCCGCCTTGATTGAAGACATTCAGGATGCCATCAAAGTAGAACAAGAACTTGCAACCGGCACCATTTACGGTGATATGACAGACTACGAGGGCAAAGCGTGGGACTATGAGACGGACACCATTACAGGTACCCGTGAAATCAACCTGCGCGCCGTAGGCTTCGGCGATCTCGGCTTTGTAGGTGCTCCCTACGAAATGTTTGATATTACCGGTCAGCAGATCCGCAAGGATTCCCCCTATAAGATGACCTTTATCTCCGCTTACACCGGCGGTCGAAACGGCTACGTTCCCCACGCCGAGGGCTACAAGAACGGCGCTTACGAGGCAGAATGGGGCTGTATGGTAGCTCCCGGCAGCGGCGAAGAATTCGCGGCAGAACTGCTTCGTCTCCTGAACGAATGTAAAAACAAATAACGGTTTCTTCTTATTGCAAATAAGAGAAAGGACCTTTTTATGAAACGAATTTTCAGTCTGTTTTTGGTATTGGTTACCCTGTTCTCCCTTTGCGCCTGCTCCTCGGGGCTTTCTGACGAGGCGAGCACGAAGGAAACCGCTACTACGGAAAACCTCCGGAAAACAACCAAAACCGAGGAAGAACCCCTCCCCACAGGGGAAATCGTTTACCCCGAAGGATTTTCCGTAGGCTACAACCGACAGAGCATCGCTCCCGAGGTATTTCCCATTCCCACCTACACGCAATTCGAACACGTGGGCTACAAAAACCACGACGAAGTGCAATTGACCTGTACCGCCCTTTGTGACGGAAAAACCGCGTTTCTTCTGATCTCCATTGATATGCGCGGTATGGATGCAGGCATTATCGAGTATTCCTGCAAGCTGATCGAAAAAGCAGTTGGCATTCCCGCCGAGCGCGTAATGATCAACGCTACTCATACCCACTCCTCACCCGATAACGCAAAATTCGGTCAGGGTGAGGCAATGAAGGCTTGGCAGCAGCTTTACTACAAGAGACTGGTTCGTGCCGTAACCCTTGCCATGCACGACCTGACCCCCACCGATGCATACATCGGTACCGCCCACACCGACGGAGTAACCTTCTCCCGCCGCTATCTGATGGACGACGGAACGTATCAAACCAACCCCGGCGGAAAGCCCGGTATTCCCGTAGCTTACGAAACCCAGGCGGATACGGAGCTTCGCACCGTCCGCTTTGACCGCGGAGATAAAAAAGACGTGCTTTTGGCAAACTATCAGACCCACTACCACGGCTCTTTCTCGGATTCTGTTTCAGCAGACTGGGTTCATGTCATCCGCGAGCACGTGGAAAAGGAAATGGACGTGCATTTCGCTTACCACAGCGGTGCATCCGCCAATATCAACTTTAAGTCTTCTCTGGGTGACAGAAAATACCCCGATCTGGTATCGGCTTCCACCCACATCGGCGAAACCGTCGTGAAAGCGGCAAGCGCCGAGGAAAAGGTTCAGCTTTCCTCTCTCCAGTACGAAACCTCCCTTTACCCCGGCAGAGTCTCTGCCGGCGGCACCAAGGACGTAAACTTCTCCGCATTCACCATCGGTGACATCGGCTTCGTTGCCGCGCCTTACGAAATGTTTGATACCAACGGACAGGAGGTCCGCAGAGACTCTCCCTGTAAAATGACCTTCGTCTGCAGCCTGACCAACGGCGGCTTCGGCTACGTTCCCGCCGCTTACGCTTACCCCCACGGCGCTTACGAGGTGGAAATCACCCAATTCCAAGAAGGCAGTGGCGAAGAATTCGCCCAAGAAATGGTAAGACTTCTCAAAGCTTGTAAAGACAAGGAATCATAAATAATTTTTTCGTTTTCTCCAGCGAACATTGAAAAATCCTTCTTTAAAAGCAAAAGAAGGATTTTTGGGAGGTTTCTATGAAAAAAGTCATCGCTTTTATTTGTCTTTTCGCAACGCTTCTTCCCTTATGCGCTTGCTCCTCCGATCTTCCTGCAGAGGAAGCACAGACCCAAACCCGAGAAGAACCGAAAACCGTGAAAGCCACGGAAACGCAGGAGGAAGATCCCCTTCCCACCAGCGAGATCGTCTATCCCGATACCTTTTCCGTAGGCTACAACCGTCAGGACATTTCTCCGCAGGTATTGCCCATCCCCACCTTCTCCACCTACGGTTATGAAGGCAAGAGCATCCACGACCCCATTCAACTGACCTGCACAGCCCTTTGGGACGGAAAGACGGCTTTTCTTCTCATTTCCGTGGATTTGCAGAGTATGGGCGCCGCCTTTATCAAGCAGTCCCGTAAATACATTGAGGAAACCGTAGGCATTCCTCCCGAACGCGTGATGATCAATGCCACCCACACCCACTCCGCGCCCGATCCGGGCAAAATGGGTCAGGGCAATATGAAGGCGTGGCAGCTGCTCTATTACAGAAAACTAAAACTTGCCGTTTCTCTTGCCATGCGGGATCTTACCCCTGCCGAAGCTTATATCGGCACGGCAAACACCGACGGAGTAACCTTCTGCCGCAGATATCTGATGGACGACGGAACTTATATGACCAACCCCGAGTATAAAACGGGAAAGCCCGTCGCCTATGAGTCCGAGGCAGATACACAGCTTCGCACCATTCGCTTTGTCCGTGAGGGCAAAAAGGACGTCGTAATGGCAAATTACCAAACCCACTATCACGGTACCTTTAAAACCGAGGTTTCCGCAGACTGGGTTCACGTGATCCGCGAATACGTGGAAAAGGAAATGGACGTGCATTTCGTTTACCACAGCGGCGCCTCCGCCAATCTGAACTTCATTTCCTCTCTGGGCGGCAGAAAGTATAAAACCCTTAAGGACGCCTCCACTCACATCGGTGAAACGGTAGTCAAAGCCACCCAAAACGAAGAAAAGGCAACCCTTTCCACCATCCAATACGAAACCAATACCTACGCGGGAAAAAGCATCAAAGGCAGTAAAAAGAACGTTAATCTCGCCGCAATGACCTGCGGTGACATCGGCTTTGCCGCCGCGCCTTACGAAATGTTCGATACCAACGGACAGGAGATCCGCAAGGATTCCCCCTGCAAAATGACCTTCGTCTGCAGCCTGACCAACGGCTCTTTGGGATACATTCCCTCTGCCCTTGCCGTTCCACACGGTGCTTATGAGGTCAAAAAAACCCAGTTCGCCCACGGCAGCGGTGAAGAATTTGCACAGGAATTGGTTCGTCTTCTCAAGGTGTGCAAGGAAAAAGGCTGATCACCCATAAAAATCGAATTTCACACCTGCTTTCACCATTTGAAA